>JAEKLK010000238.1 GCA_019509895.1 Betaproteobacteria bacterium
CATGCCCACCAGCACGCCGCCGACGCCGAGCAGCACGCCGGTGATGAACCAGGTCCAGCGGATGACGCGCGGGCTCTCGATGCCGCGCACGAGCGCGAGCGCGGGATTGTCCGCGACGGCGCGCATCGCGCGGCCGATCGGCAGCCGCGTGAGGAGCGCCCACATGAGGAGCATCGCCGCGGTCGCCACCGCGATGGTGATCATCTGCTCACGGTTCATGCGGATCTCGAAGAAGCGGAATGGGCGCGCGAGCTCCATCACGAAGCTGCGCGCCGTATTGCCGTAGGCGAAGCGCGCGATGTTCTCGAGGATGAAGCCCAGGCCGAGCGACGCGACCATCAACGTGATCGCCCCGCGCTCGCGCAGCGGCTTGAACGTCACCTGGTCGATGGCGATGCAGGCGAAGCCCATGCCGAGCGCCGCCACCGCCGAGGCGACGAGCAGCGGCCAGCCGAGCTGCGCGTTGAGGGCAAAAGCGAGGTAGGCCGCTATCGTCATCATCGCGCCCACGGCGAAGTTCGGGAACTTGAGCACGCCGAAAAGCAGCGTCACCGCGAGCGCCGGCAGCGTCATGATGACGCCGGTGATCAGCCCGTTAAAGAGCGTCTGAAACACGGGACGGGGCGACGCTCGCATCGCCGAGATAGAGCCTGTTCAGGTCCTTCATGCCGAGCACCGCGTCGGCGGGCCCGCAGCTCCTCACGCGGCCGCCGGCGAGCACGATGCAGGTGTCCGAGATGCGCAGCGCCTCGCGCGCGTTCTGCTCGACCATGAGGATGCTCACCCCCATGGCGTTCACCTTTTTCACCTTCTCGAATACCGCACTCATGAGGAGCGGCGAGAGCCCGGCCGAAGGCTCGTCCAGCATCAGCACCTTGGGCCGCACCGTGAGCGCGCAGGCGAAGGCGAGCATCTGGCGCTGGCCGCCGGAAAGATTCCCTGCCTTCTTGCCGAAATGCGCGGGCAGCTCCGGAAAGAGAGCGATGAGGTCGTCGTCCAGCGCTTTGCCGTTGACGCGCTTGGCGCTCATGAACTCGCGCGCGATCTTCAGGTTTTCGAGCACCGTGAGGTTGCGGAACACGTTGTATTCCTGCGGCACGTAGGCGACGCCGGCGCGCACGCGCTTCGGCGGCGAAAGCTCGTTCAGCCGCTCGCCCTCGAGCTCGATCGTTCCCTCGCGCGCGGGCAGCAGGCCGGCGAGCGTCTTGATGAACGTCGACTTGCCGCAGCCGTTTGGGCCGATCATGGTGACGATGCGGCCTTTCTCGAGCGCGAGATCGACGCCTTTCAGGATGTCGCCCGCGCCGTAGCCGGCGTGCAGGCCCGAGACGCGCAGCACTTCGCTCATGGTTTTGGCCTTGCCCCCCTGATAAGGGGGGCGTGAGCCGCAGGCGAACGGGGGGTTTCGCGGGCGGAAAAAACAAAACCCCCCGCTCGCAAAAGCCGCTCGCTTCCCCCCTTGTCAGGGGGGCAAAACGAAAACCTCATGCGGCCTTCCCGAGATAAGCCTTCATGACTTCCTCATTGCTCGCAACTTCCCGGAAACTTCCGCGGATCAGCGTCCTTCCTCCCGCCAGGACATAGATCGGCGCGCAAAGGCGCGCGATCACGTCCATGTCGTGCTCGATGATCGCGAAGGTAACTCCCCGGTCGCGGAGCTGCAGGATGGCCTTGCCGAGCGCCTCGGTCATCGCCGGGCTCACGCCCGAAGTCGGCTCATCGAGCAGGATGATCTTCGGCTCGAGCATCAGCGCGCGCGAGATTTCGAGCAGCTTCTTCTGCCCGCCGGAGAGGTTCTTCGCCGGCTCGTTGGCGTGCGACCAGAGGGCGACCTGCTCGAGCAGCGCGCGCGCTTTGGCGATCGCGGCGCGCTCCTGCGCGCGCACGTGCGCCGGCGTGAAGAAGGTGCGCCAGACCGCCTCGCCGTCCTGCTGTCGACTCGCGAGCAGCATGTTCTCGAGCACGGTGAGCTCGCCGAGCTCGCGCGAGATCTGAAAGGTGCGCACGAGGCCGATGCGCGCGCGCTCGTCCGCGCGCAGGCCGAGGATGCTGCGGCCCTCGAACAGCACGTCGCCCGACTCGGGCGCGAGGAGGCCGCCGAGCACGTTGAAGAGCGTGGACTTGCCGGCGCCGTTCGGGCCGATGATGCCGGTGATGGTCTGCGGCGCGATCTCGAGCGAGCAGCCGGCGAGCGCCTGGAAGCCGCCGAAGGACTTCGTCAGCTCGGCAGCCGCCAGCATCGGGACCGCGGCCCCTCAGTTCGCAGGACTGCCCACTGGGGGCTCAGGCGACCTTCTGCGCCGCCGCCGGTGCAGCGCCGGCGCGGCTCGCGCGCTCCATTTCCTCGAGGATTTTGCGGCAGCGTAGCAGCGCCTTGTCGGAGCGCAGGTACACCTCGTGATAGCCGGCGTCGTCGTAGGCGAACATCTTCTGCTGACGCTCGAGCGCCCAGCGGTCCTCTTCCATCACGACCGGGAAGGTGCTGGCGATATCGGCGGTGACTTCCTTCGATTGGGTGCTGACCCACAGGCGCCAGGTGTGGTTGGTGCCGTCGATCGGCGTGTGCGAGTGGTGGATGACGTAGCCGCGCTCGACCGGCGCCTCTCCCAGCCTTCCCGGCGGAGCGCAGCGCAGCTCCACGCGCGTCAAGCCTGGGCTCATCATGTGGTGGGTGTGCCAGCGGTCGACCACCGGGTAGCCGAACCACTTCGCCATGAAGGGCGGCTGCTTGTAGCCCTGCACCCGGCGGATGGTCTTCACCGTCTGCACGCCGTGCAGCTTCTCCTCGACGAGGTCGAAGGGGATCTTGCTCTGCTCGATGTCGCCGATGTTGCCGTCGTGCAGCGGATAGAAGTGCGTGATGTCCATCAGGTTCTCGATCAGCAGCACGTAGTTCGACGGCACGTGCATGGGATCGAACATGTGGGAGTGCCACTCGGGGCTCGCGAGCTCGGGCGTGCGCGGTGGCACCGCTTCGCCGATCTGCGCGGGGTTGCCCGGCCATAGCCACACCAGGCCGTCCTGCTCGATCACGGGGAAGGGCCGCAGCTTGGCGCGGGTGGGAATCGGCTGGTCGAGCTGCGACGGGATGCGCACGCAGTGCCCGGCCCCGTCGTAGCAGAAGCCGTGATAGGCGCATTCGAGCACCCCGTCGGAGAGGATCCGGCCTTCGGAGAGCGGCATGCGCTTGTGGCAGCAGCGGTCGTCGAACGAGACGACCTTGCCATCGCCCGTGCGCCACACGAGTACCGGCTTGCCGCAGACCTGCAGGCCCTTCGGCTGATTGACCGGAAACTCGCTCGAGCGTCCGGCGACGAACCACGCGTTCTCGATGAAGGTATTCAGCGGCATCGAAGCTCCCTTCGTTCAAGCACAGACTTTAGGAGAGGCGTCGGCAAAAATCCAGCCGGTAACCGCCAATTTGCAGGTCGGAGGTAAAGACCAGGATGCTAGCGCCAGCGCAGCAGCCGGCCCTCGAGCCTCTGCGTGCCGTAGTTGATCAGGAAGCCGAGCGCGCCGAGGACGATGATGCCGGCGAAGATGTCGGTGCTGCGGAAGGCGCGCGCGGCGACCAGCATCAGGTAGCCGATGCCTGGCTGCGACGAGAGCATCTCGGAAGCGACGGTGACGATCAGCGCGATGGCGATCGAGACGCGCATGCCGGCGAAGATGTGCGGCAGCGCGCTCGGCAGCTGGAACTTCCAGGCGCGCTGCCATGGGGTGAAGTTGAGCAGGCGCGCCACCTCCACGAGGCGGGCATCGAGCGCGCCGAAGCCGTGGATCGCGGCTAGCAGCACCGGCCAGACGCAGCCGAAGGCGACGACGGAGACGATCATCGCGTTCGAGAAGCCGAGCACCAGGATCGCGGGCGGCAGGAGGGCGGAGGCGGGCAGCGGGCGGAGGAACTCGGCGCTCGGTTGCAGCAGCCGCCGGGCGAGCGGCGATGAGGCGATCGCGGCGCCGAGCGCGATGCCGACGGCGCAGGCGGCGAGCCAGCCGGCGAGCATGCGCCACACCGTCGAGGCGAGCGGCGACCACAGCGCGCCGGTCGCGATCCATTCGCCGAGCTTGGCGAAGGAACGCTCGGGGCCGGGGAACCAGAGCGGGTTGACGAGCTTCGCGTCGGCGGCGAGCGTCCAGGCGTAGAGGAGCGCCAGGAGGAAGACCACCGGGGCGATGAGCGTGGCCAGGCGTCGCGTCATCGCCGTATGGGAAGCTTTTCGAGCGCCCAGTTGGCGGCCCAGCCGACCACGCCGACCCAGAGGAGCGTCGCCCAGACCAGATCCGGCTGCAGCGACTCGGCCGCCATGGTCATCGCGTAGCCGAGCCCGCGCGGGTTGGTGACGATCTCGGTGGTCACCGTTACCACGATCGCGATGCCGGCGGCGACGCGGATGCCGACGAGGATCCCGGGCAGCGCGGCGGGCAGGGCGAGCTTGAGCACGATCTTCGGCAGCGGAAAGGCGAGCAGGCGTCCGACTTCGATAAGGCGCGGATCGACGCCGCGCACGGCGGCGGTCGTGACGATGAGGATCGGCCAGAAGCAGGCAAAGGCGGCCACCGCCGCGCTCATCTCGCGGCTGAAGCCGAAGATGAGGAGCGAGAGCGGGATCAGCGCCACCGACGGAATCGGCCGCAGCGCATCAATGGTGAGCTGCGCCGCTCGCTCGAGCGGGCGGAAGAGCCCGAGGATCGCCCCGACGGTGACGCCCGCCACGGTGGCGATGACGAGCGCCTGCGCTGCGGCGCCGAAGGTCTGGGCCGTCTGTGCGAGCAGCGTGCCGTCCGCGAGCGCCTTCGCGCCGGCGACGAAGAAGCGGCTCGGGCGCGAGAACCCGTCCTCCGCCAGCACGCCGCCCCGGGAGAGGAGCTCCCAGAGGGCGAGCACGGCGAGCGGGAAGGCGGCGCCCATCAGTGCTCGCTCATTATTCCAAGTGCCGGAAAAGGCGGTGGCGGTACTGCAGGAAGCGCGGGTCCTCGCGCGTCGCGAGCTGCTGGCGCGGGCGCGGCAGCGCGATGTCGACGATCTCGGCGATGCGGCCGGCGAGGTTACCTTTCACTCGCGCCAGCGCGATCACCCGGTCGCCGAGGTAGATCGCCTCCTCGAGGTCGTGGGTGATGAAGAGCACGGTGCGCTTCTCCTCCTTCGCGAGGCGCGCCACTTCGTCCTGGAGCTGCTGGCGGGTGATCGCGTCGAGGGATCCGAACGGCTCGTCCATCAGCAGCACCTCCGGCTCCTGCGCCAGGCAGCGCGCGATCTGCAGGCGCTGCTGCATGCCGCCGGAGAGCTGCGACGGGAACTTGTCGCCGTCGCCGCTCAAGCCCAGCTTCGCGAGGAGCGGCGCGATGCGGGCCGCGTGATCGGACGCCGGAATGTTGCGCGCCTCCAGGGCGAGCGCGACGTTGCCGGCTACGGTGCGCCATGGCAGAAGCGCGCGTGCATAGTCCTGGAACACCACTGCCAACTCGGTCTGCGGCGCGATGACCGGCCGGCCCTTGAAGAGCGCGCTGCCGCTCGAGATCGGCGTCAGGCCCGCCAGCGCCCGGAGGAGGGTGGTCTTGCCGCAGCCCGAGGGCCCGACGACGCAGACGAACTCGTGCTCGGCGACCGTGAGGTCGATGTCGCGCAGGACCGGCTGCGCGCCGAAGGAGACGCTCAGCCCACGGGCTTCAAGCACCGAAAATGGTGACTGTCACCATTTACTGGAAGATCACCTGCTGCGCGGTCGCGGTGCCTTGCGTGACGCCGAAGTCCTTGAGCAGCGTGACCCAGAACTGCACGTCCTCCTGCTTCACGTCGACGGCGAAGGTCGGCAGCTTGATCGACGCCGCCGCTTCCGGCGGCAGCTTGAGGTACGTGGTCTGCGTCTTCCTCGCCTCGGCTTCGTTCGACTTGATGTAGGCGAGCGCGTCGCGGATCGCTTCGCGGAACTCGCGCGCGGCCTTGGGGTTCTGCTGGATGAAGTCGCGCCGCATGATGTAGAAGGACTCGAGGAACGAGTCGGTGATCGTCGGCACGGCTACGACGTAGCCCACCTTGGTCTGCTGGATGCGGGTGATGAACGGCTCGACCGGCACGACGACATCCACCTGGCCGCCCTTCAGCAGGTCGCCCATCGCGGGGAAGCCGGTCTCGACGTAGGTCGCCGATTTCGGATCGACGCCGTTGTTCTGCAGCCACTTCATCGTCACGATGTGGTTGCCGCCGTTCAGGCCGGGCACGCCGATGCGCTTGCCGCGGATGTCGGCGGGCGCCTTGATGTTCGAGCCCTCGCGCGCCATGACGCCGATGGTCGGATTGCTCTTCGCCTGGTAGGTCGCGGCGGCAACGATCTGCGCGTCGATGCCGCCCTCGACGGCGAGCAGGAACGCGGGCGGCGTCAGCGTGCCCGCCTGCACTGTGCCGCCCGCCATCGCGCCGGCGATGGTCGAGCCCTGCGGCACGGTCTGCAGCGTCACGTCAAGGCCGCGCTTGGCGAACAAACCCTGGTCCTTGGCCACGAAAGCGGGCATGAAGGCGTTTGCCGGCGTGTAGCCGAGCACGATCTTGGTCTGCGCGGACGCGCTCGTCGCGATGGCGAGCAGCGTGAGCGCGAAAAGTCTGCGGATCATCGATTTTCCTCCCTCAGGCGCGATGATAGATGAAACGCTTGCCGGCCAGCCGGTGCATTTATTGCAAGCGGTGGTGCGAATGGAGGCGCTCGATTACCGGCGGCTGTTCGAAACAGCGCCCGTCCTGACGCTCGTCTTGGATCGCGACTTGCGCGTCGTCGCGGCGAGCGACGCGTTCCTGGCGGCGACCATGACGCGGCGCGAAGCGATCGTCGGCCAGGACCTGTTCCGCGTCTTCCCGACTGATCCCGAGCGCCCGGGCTTTCGCGGCGAAAAGCTCGCGCGCGAGCTCCTCGGGCGCGTGCTGCGCGAAGGCAAGCCGCAACGGCTCACCCTGCAGCGCTATGACGTGCCGCGGCCCGCGGCGGCCGGCGGCGGCTTCGAGCGGCGCTACTGGGCGGCGCTCTTCTCGCCCTTTGCCGGGCGCGACGGCGTTTCGCACATCGTCTGCACCGTCGAGAATGTCACCGACCGCGCACGCGATGCCGGGCTCGCAACCGCGGTCTCGGTCGAAGCGATCGGCATCGTGTTTTTCGACCGACGCGGCACGTTGGTCTCGGCGAACGACACGTTCCTGCGCTGGACCGGTTTCACGCGCCAGGACCTGGCGGCGGGGACGGTCACCTGGCGCACGCTCACGCCGCCGGAGTACGTGGCCGCGAGCGAAGAGCAGCTCGCGCGCTTTGACGCTATCGGGCGCACCGGTCCCTACGAGAAGGAGTACTTCACCAAGGACGGCCGGCGAATCTGGATGCTTTTCGTCGGTGCGCGGCTGGAGGATGGCTCGCTCGTCGAGTACGTGATCGACATCAGCGATCGCAAGGCAGCCGAGCGGGAAAAGCGCGAGGCGGAAGAGCGCTACCAGACGCTGTTCGACTCGCTCGACGCCGGCTTCTGCGTGATCGAGATGATCTACGACGCCCATGGCCGGCCGAACGACTACCGGTTCCTTGAGGTGAACCGGGCGTTCGAGCGCCAGACGGGCCTGCGCAACGCGACGGCGAAGAGCATGCGCGCCCATGCGCCGGAGCACGAGCAGCACTGGTTCGACATCTACGCGCGCATCGCCGAGACCGGCGAGCCGGCGCGCTTCATCGAGGAGGCGCGAGCACTCGGCTTCTGGTACGAGGTCTTTGCTTTCCGCGTCGGCGCCGAAGCGGGCCGGCGGGTCGGCGTCCTCTTCTACGACATCACCGAGCGCGTGCGCGCCGAGCGGGCGTTGCAGGAAGAAGCGCGGCGCAAGGACGAGTTCCTGGCGACGCTCGCGCACGAGCTGCGTAATCCGCTCGCGCCGATCCGCAATGCCGTCGCGCTGCTGCACTATCGCCATGGGGCCGACGAGGAGCTGCAGCACGCCGCCGATCTCATCGACCGGCAGGTGACGCAGCTCGCGCGCCTGGTCGACGATCTCCTCGATGTCAGCCGCATCCGCTTCGGCAAGGTGCACCTGCAGCGGGCGCCGATCGATCTGCGCGAAGTCGCGAAGGACGCCGTCGCGACGAGCGAGCCGGTGCTCGCCGCAGCGCGGCATCGCCTGCACGTCGAGCTCGGCACTGAGCCGGTGTGGGTGGACGCCGATCGCGTCCGGCTCGCGCAGGTCATCGCGAACCTGCTCAACAACGCGGCGCGCTATACGCCGACCGGCGGCCGTATCGGTCTCGAGATCACCGGCGGTGAAAAGGAGGCCGGCATCGCGATCCAGGACAACGGCATCGGCATCGAGCCGGCGCTCCTCGAGCGCGTGTTCGAGCCGTTCGCGCAGCTCCAGCCGCGCGAAGCGCTGGCCTCCGGCGGCATCGGCATCGGCCTTTCGCTCGCCAAGGCGCTCGTCGAGCTGCATGGCGGGCATATCAGCGCGCAAAGCGCCGGCGCGGGCAAGGGCAGCCGCTTTGTCGTTTGCCTGCCGCGGACGCCGGCGCCCAAACTGGTGGCCGCGGCGGCCGCGGCCGGCGACGGCGCCAGAAAGCCGGCGCGGCGGCTACTGCTCGTCGACGACAACCTCGATGCTGTGGCCAGCCAGGCAGCGCTGCTGCGCGTCCTCGGCCACGAGGTGGAGGTCGCCTACGATGGCGAGACGGCGCTGGAGAAGGCGCGCGCCTTCCGGCCGGAGATCGTCCTCCTGGATCTCGGCATGCCCGGCATGGACG
>JAEKLK010000239.1 GCA_019509895.1 Betaproteobacteria bacterium
CGAGCGCGCGCACGCGATCGATGTAGGCGGCGCGCTCGGTCACGGAGATGGCGCCCCGGGCGTCGAGCAGGTTGAAGGTATGGGAGCAGCGCAGCACCTTTTCGTACGCCGGCAGCACGCACTGCGCCGCGATCAGGCCCTTCGCCTCCGCCTCGTATTCGCCGAAATGGCGAAACAGCATCTCGGTATTCGCCAGCTCGAAGTTGTAGCGCGACTGCTCGACCTCGTTCTGGTGATAGACATCGCCGTAGCGCACGCCATCGACCCACACCAGGTCGAATACGCTCTCCTTGCCCTGCAGGTACATCGCCAGGCGCTCGAGCCCGTACGTAATCTCGCCCAGCACCGGCTTGCACGTCAGGCCGCCGACTTCCTGGAAGTAGGTGAACTGCGTGACCTCCATGCCGTCGAGCCAGACTTCCCAGCCAAGGCCCCAGGCACCGAGCGTGGGCGATTCCCAATCGTCCTCGACGAAGCGGATGTCGTGCTCGCGCGCATCGATGCCGAGTGCGACCAGCGATTGCAAATAGCGCTCCTGGATATCGGCGGGCGAGGGCTTCATCACCACCTGGTACTGGTAGTAGTGCTGCAAGCGGTTCGGGTTTTCGCCGTAGCGGCCGTCCTTCGGCCGGCGTGAAGGCTGCACGTAGGCGGCATTCCACCGCTCGGGACCGATGGCGCGCAGGAAGGTGGCCGTGTGAAATGTGCCGGCGCCCACTTCCATGTCATAGGGCTGCAGCAGCACGCAGCCTTGGCGATCCCAGAAATCATTGAGCCGCAGGATCAGTTGCTGGAAGCTGAGCATCGAAGGCGCTGGATTCTACCGGCTGGGTTTGCGCCGGGCGACGAGTGTGGCGGCAGCGAGCACGCAGAGCGCGAAGAGCACGATCGGCCAGTCGCGCAGCCGCACGTAAGGCGTCGCGCCGCTGTAGCCCTGCGCGTTTGCCTCCAGCCGTCCTTCGGTGAACTGCGCGAGCTGCGCGACGACACGCCCGTCGCGATCGATCGCGGCGGTGATGCCGCTGTTGGTCGCCGCGAGATGCATGCGCGCGGTCTCGATGGCCCGCAACCGCGCGATCTGCAGGTGCTGCGCGGGTGCGAGCGAATCCCCGAACCAGGCGACGTTGGAGACATTGACGAGCAACGTCGCCTCGGGCAGGCGCGCGGCGATCTCGTCGCCGAAGGCATCCTCGTAGCAGATGTTCACGGCTACGCGCTCGCCGGCCGCGGCGATCAGCGGCTGTGCCGGCTTGCCGCGCGAGAAATCGGACATCGGGATGTTGACCAGGCGCAGCGTCCAGCCGAATCCCGGCGGCACGAACTCGCCGAAGGGCACGAGGTGCAGCTTGTGATAGGCCTGGATCGGCGAGACGCCGAGGCTGATCACGCTGTTGAAGAAGTCGTCCGCGCTTCGCCGCGTCGGCACGCCGAGCAGCAGATCGCCGCCATTGCGTTGCGCCACGGCATCGAGGCGCCGCAGATAGGCTCGGTCGACCTGATCGAGAAAGCGCGGCAGCGCCGTCTCCGGAAACACGATCAGGCGCGCATTCGTGTCCTCGGCGAGCCGCGCATAGGTTTCCAGCGTGCGCTCATAGCGCGCCGGGTCGAACTTGAGCGACTGCTCGATGTTGCCCTGAAGCAGCGCGACGCTGAAGGGCGCGGCGCGCGGCGTGCTCCATTCGACATGCCGCAGCGCTTCGCCCACGAGCGCGAGGGCGATGATGGCGGCGAGCCAGACCGAGCGCCGCGGCGCTCGCGCGACGATGAGCGCGAGCATGCCGGCAAGCGCGAGAGTGATGAACGAGAGGGCGAAGACGCCGCCGAGCGGCGCGTATCCCTCGAGCGGCCAGCCGACGGCCGCATAGCCTACCGAGAGCCACGGAAAGCCGGTGAGCACCCAGGAGCGCAGCCACTCGACGAGCGTCCACGAAGCGGGAATGAGTAGCGTCGCGCGTAGCGTGGCGCTCGCCGGCACGCGGGCCTGCAGCCAGCCGGCGACGGCGGGAAAGAGCGCAAGGAAGGCGCAGAAGATGAGGGTCGCGAGCGCCGCCAGCGCCGGCGGCATGCCGCCGAACTGGTGCAGGCTCACGTAGACCCATGAGACGCCGCCACCGAAATAGCCGAGACCGAAGGCAAAGCCGATCCAGAGACATTGCCGCGGCGAGTGCGCGGTCCAGGCATGCGCCAGCCACGCGAAGGTGACGAGCGCCAGCGGATAGAGGCCGAGCGGCGCGAAGGCGGCCACGCTCGCCGCGCCGGCGACGAAACTGAGAAGTGACGCTATGCTCGGCATCGGCTACATGGCCTGCGCACGATGAAGCGGATCCTGCTTACGAACTTCCATCCGCACCAGGACGGCGGTGGCGGGCACGCGCGCTATATCCGCACGATTCTCGAAAGCGAGCTGCGCAAGGACTTCGAGTTCGGCGTTGCCGCGCCCGAAGGCTCGGGCGTGTGGGCCACGGCGGGCGCGCTTGGGGCGCCCGCCTTCGCGTGCCCCTTTCCCGGCCACATCACCGAGGTACCGCAGATGTTCGGCGCGATGCGGCGCTTCGAGCAGATCTACCGGGAGTGGCGGCCGGACCTCATTCATCTCAACGGCTCGCGCGACCAGAACATCGTCGTACTCTGGAAGGCGACGCGCGGCCGTCGCGTGCCGTGCGTGCGCACGCACCACGCCGTGCGCAACATTCCGGATAATGCCTACAACCGCTGGGCGTACCGGACGATGGTGCAGGGACACGTGTACGTCGGGCACAGCGCGCGCAATATCTCCTGGGCCGACGGCTCGCTCCGGGTGCCGAACGCGCGCGTTATTCCGAATGGCGTCGACGTCGGATTCTGGCGCCCAGGGGCGAAGGATGCCGCGTTCCTGGCGAAATATGGCGTGCGTTCCTCCGACTTCGTGTTCGGCTCTCACGCCGGCATGGGCGCGCACAAACGCACCGATCTTTTCCTGCGCGGCGCGGCGCTCGCGCGCAAGCGCGGCGGGCGCTCGTTCAAGATCCTGCTCCGCGGCAATGAGCGGGAGATCGCCGCAAGCGCTCGCCTCGCGCGCGAACTCGGCCTCGATAACCTGGTGTACGTGCAATATGAGCGCGATCCGCGCGGTTATCTCTCGCTCATCGACGTCGGCTTTCTGCTGAGCGAGTCGATCGAAGCGATCTCCTTCGCGGCGCGCGAGCTGATGGCGATGGGAAAGCCGCTCATCAGCTCCAACTATGCCGGCCTGGTGGAGAACGTTGACGATCGGCTCAACGGGCGCCTGGTCGAGGTCGGCGACGCCGAGGGCGTCGCCGAGGCGATCGAATGGTTCCTGGGCCTCGATGCGGCGGCCCTAGCCGAGATGAGCCGCAACGCCCGGCTGAAGGCCGAGCGCGTGTTTAGCGCGCTGAACCAGGTCCGTGATCTGCGCCGGTTCTACGCTCACGTCTTGGGCTTGTCGACGAGCAGCGTGTAGACGCGGCGGCTGTCGGCGCGCAGCACCTGGAAACGCAAGCCTTCGATCGTCAGCGTCTCGCCGCGCTTGGGCAGGCGGCCGAGGTGCGCGATCACCAGGCCGGCGACGGTGTCGGCGGCCTCGTCGGAGAAATGCGTGCCGAAGGCGACGTTGAAGTCGGCGATCTGCGTGAGCGCCTTGACGCGAAAGCGGCCGCCCGGCTCGGGGATGATGTTGTCGGAAGCCTCGTCGAAGTCGTACTCGTCCTCGATCTCGCCGACGATCTGCTCGAGCACGTCCTCGATCGTCACCAGGCCGGAGACGCCGCCGTACTCGTCAACCACAATCGCCATGTGATTGCGGCTGGCGCGGAACTCGCGCAGGAGGACGTTCAGGCGCTTCGCCTCGGGCACGAACACGGCCGGGCGAAGCATCTCGCGCACGTTGAATTCCTCCTCGCCGGCGTAGTGGCGCAACAGGTCCTTGGCGAGCAGGACCCCGATCACGTCGTCACGGTTCTGGTCGATCACCGGGAAGCGCGAGTGCGCCGTGGCGATGATGCGCGGGATGAAGCTTTCGATCGGCTCGTTGATGTCGATGAAGTCGACCTGCGAGCGCGGGATCATGATGTCGCGCACCTGCATCTCGGAGACGTTGAGCGCGCCCTCGATGATCGAAAGAGCGTCGGCGTCGAGCAGGTTGCGCGAATAAGCCGAGCGCAGGAGCTGCACGAGCTGCTCGCGGTCGCTCGGCTCGCGCATTAGGAGAGCGGAGAGCCGCTCGAGCAGGCTGGGGCGCGCGGGGTCGTTCATGCCGTGCGGCCGGATTCTACCGTGTAAGGATTACCGAACCCCAGTCGCCGGAGGATGCGAATTTCCGTCGTTTCCATGTGCCTTGCGCTTGCATTGTCATCGTGCTCATAGCCGCGCAGATGCAGCGCGCCGTGCACCACCAGATGCGCGTAATGGGCGCGCACGCTCTTTCCCTGCTCGCGCGCTTCGCGTGCGATCACCGGATGGCACAGCACGACATCGCCGGTGTTGCCGTAAGGAAAGCTGAGGACATTGGTCGCGTGGTCGCGGCGCCGATAGCGCCGATTCAACGCTCGCCCCTCGCGGCGGCCGACAATGCGCACGGTGACAGAGAGGCTCGCGGCCGCCGCGCGCGCCCAGCGGCGTAGTGCCGCAGGCGCGGGGACTCCCGAGCGGGGGATCGCGTACTGCACGGTCACGTTATTCCTGCGACGCGGCGGCGTCGTAGGCATCGATGATGCGCGCCACCAGCGGGTGGCGCACGACGTCCTGCGCGGTGAACTGGGTGAAGGTGATGCCGCGGACGTCGGCGAGGATGCGCCGCGCTTCTATCAGCCCGCTTTTCTGGCCGCGCGCGAGGTCGATCTGCGTGACGTCGCCGTTCACCACCGCCTTGGCGCCGAAGCCGATACGCGTGAGGAACATCTTCATCTGCTCGGGCGTGGTGTTCTGCGCTTCGTCGAGGATGATGAAGGCGTGGTTGAGCGTGCGGCCGCGCATGTAGGCGAGCGGCGCGAGTTCGATCGTGCCGCGCTCGAGAAGCTTGCCGGTCTTCTCGAAGCCCATGAGGTCGAAAAGCGCGTCGTAGAGCGGGCGCAGATATGGATCGACCTTCTGCGCGAGATCGCCCGGCAGGAAACCCAGTCGCTCGCCCGCTTCGACGGCCGGGCGCGCGAGCACGATGCGCTTCACCTTGTCTCGCTCGAGCGCGTCGACCGCGCAGGCCACGGCCAGGTAGGTCTTCCCGGTACCCGCGGGCCCGATGCCGAAAGTGAGGTCGTGCGCCAGGATGTTCTCTATGTACTGCACCTGGTGCGGCGTGCGCCCATGCAGATCGGTGCGGCGCGTGAGGAGCTGCGGGCCCTCGGCCGGCGGCGCCGCGGCGCGGGTTCCCTGCAGCAGCTCGGTGAGGCCGAGCTGCATATCGTCGAGTGTCAGCTCGCTGGAGGCGCGATCATAGAAATGCTCGAGCGCCTGCACGGCACGCTGCGCCTGCTCGCCGCGCACGGTGAACTTGGCGCCGCGACGCGCGATCGTCACGTCGAGCGCCGACTCGATCTGGCGCAGGTTTGCATCGAGCGCGCCGCACAGGCGCGCCAGGCGCTGATTGTCCACCGGGTCGAGGCGAAGCTCGACGGGCTTCGCCCTCATCGTGCGAGTTCGCCTCGCAGCGTGTGAGCGGCGCAGGCGCTGATGCGCACGTCGACGAAGCGGCCGATGAGCTCCTCGCCACCCGGGAAGTTGACGATGCGGTTGTTGCCGGTGCGGCCCGCGAGCCCGTCGCCGCGGCGCGAGCGGCCTTCTACCAGCACGCGCTCCACCGATCCGACCATGCGCTCGGCGAACGCCGCCGCCTGCGCCTCGATCTGCGCCTGCAGCCGGTGCAGGCGCGCGAGCTTCTGCTCCGGCGGCAGCCGGTCGGGCAGCTCGGCCGCCGGTGTTCCGGGCCGCGCGCTGTAGACGAAGCAATACGCCTCGTCGAACCGCAGGTCGCGCGCGAGCTTGAGCGTCGCGTCGAAATCGGCCTCGCTTTCGCCGGGGAAGCCGATGATGAAATCCGACGTCACGCTGATATCGGCCTGCGCGCCGCGCAGCCGGCGGATGATCGAGCGGTACTCGAGCGTGGTGTAGCCGCGCTTCATGGCGGCGAGCACGCGGTCGGAACCCGACTGCACCGGCAAATGCACATGCGGCGCGAGCTTCGGCAGCGCGGCGTGCGCGTCGATCAAGCGCTGCGTGAACTCGCGGGGATGCGAAGTGGTGTAGCGGATGCGCTCAATGCCGTCGACCTCGCTCACGAACGCGACCAGCTCGGCGAAATCGCCGGTGCTGCCGGCGATGCTTCCACGCCAGGCGTTGACGTTCTGGCCTAGAAGCGTCACTTCCTTCACGCCCTGCGCGGCGAGTGCCGCGACTTCCGCCAGCACGTCGGCGAACGGGCGCGATACTTCCTCGCCGCGCGTGTACGGCACGACGCAGAAGCTGCAGTACTTGCTGCAGCCCTCCATGATCGTCACGAAGGCGCTCGCGCCCGCGTTTCTACCTGCTTCGCGCGGAGCCGGCAGGCTGTCGAACTTCTCGATCAGCGGAAAGCTGATGTCGACCTGCGGCTCGCCGCTCGCGCGGCGGCGGGCGAGCAGCTCGGGCAGCCGGTGCAGCGTCTGCGGCCCGAACACCACGTCGACGAACGGCGCACGCTCGATGATCGCCGCGCCTTCCTGGCTCGCGACGCAGCCGCCGACCGCGATCATCAGGCCGGGATTGGCGCGCTTCAGATGCCGCACGCGCCCGAGGTCGGCGAACACCTTTTCCTGCGCCTTCTCGCGCACCGAGCAGGTGTTGAAGACGATGACATCGGCGTCTTCGGGCTGCTCGGTGCGCTCGGTGCCATGCGCGGCGCGCAGCACGTCGGCAATCTTCTGCGAGTCGTACTCGCTCATCTGGCAGCCGAAAGTGCGCAGGTAGAGCTTGCTCATCAGCGCGCCGCTTCCTCGGGCGTGAGAATCCACACCTGGCCCACGGCGCCGGTCGCGTCGCGCCGGTACTTGACCAGCGTGCCGGTCTCGAGCGCCGCCGGCACGATGACGCGATTCGCCTGGTCGCGGATCTGCGCGCCAGGGGCGAGGCGCTCCGGCTTGCCGTTCAGCTCGATGATGTTCTGCTCCACGTGGCGGATCTCCGCCCGCTCGGCGTCATCCGGGATGCTGCGCAACTGCGCCATCGCCGTGCTGGCGACAAACGCGGCGATGAGCGCGAAGGCTCTCATGCGATCGATGGCGTTAGAGGGGGAAATGGTGGCGAATCAGGGACTCGAACCCCGGACACACGGATTATGATTCCGCTGCTCTAACCAGCTGAGCTAATTCGCCACGTCAAGGGACGAGATTATAAACCGGCAGGACTTCGATCTGATCGTCGTGGGCGCTGGCCCGGTCGGTGCGAGCCTCGCGCGCGCCTTGCGCGAGACGACGGTGGCGCTGGTCGGCACGGTGCCGGCAACCGCGATCGGCGAGGGCTTCGATCCCCGCGTCTATGCGCTCAGCCCCGGCAATGTCGACTTCCTGCGGCGACTAACGCGTCGCTCGAATTCAACGCCTACGAGGCGGGCGTGCCCGAGCTCGCATGGATCGTCGAGGATTCGGAGCTGCAGCGCGCGCTCGCGAGCGGCTTGGAACCAATGGCGGCGCGGTGCGAGCGGCTGCAGACCGATGAGCGCTCGAGCCGCCTTTTTCTCGAGGGCGGCGCGACCCTCGAAGCGCGCCTCGTAGTCGGCGCCGATGGCGCGAATTCATTCGTGCGCCGCGCCGCCGGCATCGCCGCCGCTGAGCGCGATTACGGCCAGAGCGCCGTGGTGGCCAATTTCCGCTGCGAGAAGCCGCATCGCAATACGGCTTATCAATGGTTCCGAGGCGGATTGCAGGGCGGCGCGGTGCTCGCGCTGCTGCCGCTGCCGGGCGAGCACGTGTCGATGGTCTGGTCGCTGCCGACGCGCGAAGCGGAGCGCCTGCGCGCAGCGCCGGGCGCGGCGATCGCGCAAGAGGTCGAGCGGGCATCGAAGGCGGCGCTGGGTGCTCTGACGCTCGTATCCGAGGCGCGCAGCATTGCCCTGCGGCGCTTGCGGGCCGGGCGGCTGGTGGCGCCGCGGCTGGCGCTGGCCGGGGACGCGGCGCACGTCATCCATCCGCTCGCCGGCCAAGGGCTGAACCTCGGTCTGCAGGACGCCCGGGTCCTCGCAGAGGTGGTCAACCAGCGCGAGCCTGGGCGCGACCCCGGCGATGAGCGGCTCCTCAGGCGCTATGAGCGGCAACGGGCCGAGCCTATACTCGCGATGGATGCGGTGGTCTCCGGCCTTTTTGCCCTCTACGGCGTAAAAAGTAGTTGGATCGGACACCTTCGCAATGCAGGATTGAACCTCACCGATCGGCTACCGGTCCTAAAAAACATTCTCGTGCGACAGGCGATGAGCTGACCATGATGCGCGCAATAACGATAACCACGCTTCTCGCCCTCGCGGCGACCGCCGCGCTGGCCGACGAAGCGCAGATCCGCAAGGTGCTGGAAAACAAGCTCGGCGGCGTCAAGATCGAAGGCATCCAGCCCGGCCCGCTTGGCCTCTACGAGGTGCGCTTTCGCTCTTCCAGCGGCATGCGCATCGTCTACACGGACGCCGATGCGACGCACATCTTCGTGGGCAAGGTGTACGACGCACTGAACGACCGCGACGTCACCGAGGAGCGTCTACGCAAGCTGAACGCGGTCAAATTCGAAGCGCTGCCGTTCGATCAGGCAGTGAAAGTGCAACGCGGCAGCGGCAAGCGCGTGCTGGCGATGTTCTCGGACCCGTACTGCCCGGCCTGCAAGCAGTTCGAGCAGACCCTGCAGCAGCTCGACGACGTCAC
Organism: Betaproteobacteria bacterium; assembly: GCA_019509895.1. GTDB lineage: Bacteria > Pseudomonadota > Gammaproteobacteria > Burkholderiales > SG8-39 > SCGC-AG-212-J23. The sequence goes on from JAEKLK010000239.1 coordinate 8,871, forward strand.
GATCTACGTGTTCATGTTTCCGGTGATCCGGCCCGAGCTCGCCGACCAGTCGCGAGCCGTGTGGTGCTCGCCGGATCGCGCCAAGGCCTGGCTCGACGTGGCGCTGCGCGGCAAGGCGCCGACGGCGAAGTCAAGCTGCGCCAATCCGGTGGAGAAGAATCTGGAGCTCGGCCGCGCGCTCGGCGTGAACAGCACGCCGACGCTCATTCTGACGAACGGCGAGCGCATCACCGGCGGCCTGAGCCGCGCGGATCTCACCGACGTGCTCGACGGCAAGCGCTAATCGACGCGCGGCGGCGCCTCGCCGCGCGGCCATAGCAGCCACATCCTTCCCTGCTGTCGCATGCGGCCGGCGCTGACGCCAGCCTCCGCGCCGGTGCCCCAGAAGAAGTCGGCACGGACGATGCCGCGGATCGCCCCACCGGTGTCATGCGCGGCCATCAGGCGCTCGAGCGGCGTATCGGAGAGCGGATAAGTCGTCGCAAGATAGACCGGCGCGCCGAGCGGCACGTAGCGGCGGTCGACCGCCAGGCCGTATTCCGCTAGGAGCGGCACGCCGAGGGCGCCGCTCGGCCCGCGCGCATCCGAGGACTCGCGGAAGAACACGTAGCTCGGATTCTGATTCAGCGCCTCCTGCAGCTTTTGCGGGTTGGCGGCGGCCCATGCCTTGATCCCCTGCATCGACGCCTGGTCGAGCGTCATCTCGCCGCGCTCGACGAGGTAGCGGCCGAGCGAGCGGTAGGGGTGGCCGTTCTGATCGCCGTATGAAAGACGCACGCGCTCGCCCGTCTCCAGCTCGAGCTGGCCCGATCCCTGCACCTGCAGGAAGAAGAGCTCGACCGGATCCGCGCCCCAGCCGATGATCGGTGCGCGCAACGCCTCCGGGCGTGCGTCGATTTCCGACCGGCTGTAGTAGGGCACGATGCGGCGCCCATCGACCCGTCCGCGCAGCCGCACGTTGCGCGTCTCGGGTGCCACCGTGGCGAGGTCCACGACCAGGAGATCGTCCGGGACGCCATAGATCGGATAGCGATTGACGTCGCTGCGGGTGCGGCTGCCGCGCACGATCGGCTCGTAATAACCGGTGATGAGCCCGCTGTCCCCGGTCTCGGAGCTCGACAGCGCGTAGGGCACGAAGTACGACTCGAAAAATTGCCGTGCGGCCGCTTCGCCTCCCGGCTCGATGATCGAGGCGACCAGGCACGCATTGCTCAGCGCGCTGCCTGGGCGCGCACAGCCCGCCATGAAGGCACGCAGGCTCGGCTCGAGCTGCGCCGCGTTCCAGCCTGGCAGCGAGGCGAAGGAAGTCTCCAGGTACTGCGCCCGCTCGGGCGCCGGCTTGGCCGGCGGGCAGACCGGACAGGGTTTCTCCGGCAGCTGCGCGCAGGCGGCGGCGAGTAGCATGAGCACCGCAGCGAAGCGCGCCATGGGCATCGTCTACCTCGAAATGATCGTTGCGCTGGTGATCGCGGTGGCGATCGTGTGGTTCACGTGGCCGCGAAAGCCGAAGTAAGGCGGCAGATGATCAGTGCAGGACGCGCGGTACGGACAGCGTGAACTGCGGGATGCTGGCTTCGAAGCGCGTGCCATCCTCGGCGACCATCTGGTAGGTGCCGCGCATCGTGCCGACCGGTGTCGCGATCGACGCGCCGCTCGTGTACTCGTAGGTCTCGCCCGGCTGCAGGAGCGGCTGCGCGCCTACGACGCCCAGGCCGCGCACCTCCTGCACCAGGCCCTGCGCGTCGGTGATGATCCAGTGGCGGCTGATGAGCTGCGCGGCGACGCTGCCTTCGTTGCGAATGGTGATGGTGTAGGCAAAGACATAGCGGCTGTTCGCCTCGTCGGACTGGTCGGCGAGGTATTGCGTTTGCGCGCTGACCGCGACGTCGTATTGTTTTTGTTGGGCCAAGCGCGCATTGTAAACTCCACCGCGCGTGCCGTACCGCATCGCACCGAGCATCCTCTCCGCCGACTTCGCCCGGCTCGCCGAAGAAGTGAAGGCGGTCGCCCGCGCGGGCGCCGATCTCATCCACTTCGACGTGATGGACAACCACTACGTGCCGAACCTCACCGTCGGGCCGCTGGTATGCGCCGCGCTGCGCCCGCACGTCGAGCTGCCGCTCGATGTCCACCTGATGGTGAAGCCGGTGGATGCCCTGGTGCCCGAGTTCGCCAAGGCGGGCGCCAGCATCATCAGCTTCCATCCCGAGGCGAGCGAGCACGTTGATCGCACCATCAGCCTGATCAAGGAGCAGGGCTGCAAAGCGGGACTCGTGCTGAACCCGGCAACGCCGCTCGTGGTCCTCGACCACACCCTGGAGAAGCTGGATATGGTGCTGCTCATGTCGGTCAACCCCGGCTTCGGCGGCCAGCAGTTCATAGCGAGCGTGCTGCCGAAGATCCGCGAGGTACGCAAGCGCATCGCCGCGACCGGTAAGAACATCTGGCTCGAGGTCGACGGTGGCGTGAAGCTCGACAACATTGCCGAAATCGCGCGCGCTGGTGCCGATACCTTCGTTGCCGGCTCGGCCATCTTCGGCTCGAAGGACTACGCCGCGACCATCCGCGAGATGCGCGCGCGGCTCGATCAGCCGGGCTTGCGCACCCAGAACTGATACATCCGCGCGAACGCGTCCGGGTTGTCCTCCTCGTAGCGCGCCCAGTTCTCCAGGTTCACCATCGCGGCGTCGTCGCCGAAGCGCGCGCGATAGCGCGCGGCGGTGATGCCGCTGTCCGGAAACTCGAAGCCGAGAAAGCGCAGACCGAGCTGGTCGAGCATCGTCGCGATCTGCGGCAGTTGGAAGCGGTGCTCCTGCACATGGAACAGCAGATCGCGGCAGCCGCTCAGGCTGTAAAAGTCCTCGTTTCTCGTGACGCTCGCGAGCAGTGCATCGTCTTTCGCCGCCAGCATGGCCGCGCGGCAGCGGCGGATGCCGGCCGGCGTCGGCTCGAAGCCGTGCCGGGCGATGAAATCGCGCGCGTGCACGATGGCGCGCCGGCCGCGCTCGCTGTAGAGCGCGATGCGCATGAACCCTCCAGGCTTCACCCGCCCGGTGAGGATCGACCACCCGGCGAGCGGCTCGGCCATGTGATGCAGCACGCCGGAGGCCTCGACCAGGTCAAAGCGCTCGTCGAGCGCGTCGAGCGCCAGGATGTCCGCCTGCCGATAATCGATCGTCGCGATGCCGAGCTCTCTCGTCTTGCGCATGGCGTAGGCCAAGCTCGCACGGCTGAAATCGATGGCGAGGACGCTCGCATCCGAAAAGCGCCTGGCTGCCGCGATCGCGTTTTGTCCGGTGCCGCAGCCGGCGACCAGGATGCGCGCCGGATCGCTGCTCGCCGGCACACCGGCGGCTGGAAAGAGCTCGCTCACGACCGTAGCGAGCGGCGCCGGATCGAATTGTGTCTGCGTGCGCAGCCAGCGCGGATATGGGTTCTGCTCGTACTGCGCGCGTACCGCAGATGAGACCCGGTCGCTGGTTTCGCCAAGGGATGCGATCGCGCCGGCCAGGCGTCGCTCTTCCAGTGGCTCGAGGATCTGCCGCTCGGCCAGTGAAGCGAGGGGCGTGCTCGCGAGCGCCGCAGGGAGTCGCTCGGCGCCCTCCAGCGTGTGCAGCGGCCGATAGGCGGCATAGAGCGCCCAGTCGTAAAGCGCCGCCGGTCGCAGCGCAGCGATGCGCTCATTCTCCCTTGGCGTTTCGTCGAGGACGTATTCGGTGTTGAAGCACTGATGCGCGATGGCGCACAGCGTCTCGAGCGGCAGCGAGCGCCGCTCGAGCGCGTCCTGCCGGGCGCCGCGTAGAAGCTCGTGCAGGCCGGCATCGCGCACCACGGCGTCGCGCAGGAGCGCTTGGAGCAGCGGGTCGGCCAGCGCCTGCTCGGCCGGGCGCGACAGCGCGAGGCTCGAGATCGGCCGCACCAGGTCGCCCGGGTCCACCGCCGGATGCTCGAGCGCGCGCCCGAGCAGCGTGCGCAGCCGCCGGTCGAGCGGCTCGCGAAAATTGAAGAAGCGAATCACCTCGCCGAACTGGGACCAGAGCGCGTCGACCTCCGGGGCGAGGGCCAATGCCTGCACGAGATCGCCCAGCGCCGGCGCGAAGGCCGATTGCGCGACGAGACGGCGCGCGTGCGCAGCGTGCTCGAGCGCTCGGCGCCGGGCCGCATCTCCCGGCGCCGCGGCGGTGCGCCGCCTCTTTTCACCCATGACCCACATGCTATAGTGGCCGCGCGTGTCGCACTCTCAAGCAAAGCTCATCTCCTGGCGTGGCTGGCGCCGCTGGCGCCGCTAGATCCCTCGCATCGCCGCGCGGCACGGCGATGCGCTAAACCCAGCCGCCCGTAGTCTTCCGTAACCCAGCAGGGAGAAGTTCGTGAATCAGGCAGAGTTCGACCGGCTCGCGGCGCTTGGCTATACGCGCATTGCGGTGCTGGCGGAGGCGCGCGCCGATCTCTATACGCCGCTCGCCGTGTACATGAAGCTCGCGGGCGGCCCGTACAGCTACCTGCTCGAATCCGTAGTGGGCGGCGAGCGTTTCGGCCGCTACTCGTTCATCGGCCTCGCCTGCGCTGAGCGCATCGAGGCGCGCGGCCGGCGGGTGCGGCGGCTGCTGCGCGACGCGCGCGGCGCCGACGTCTGCCTGGAAGAGCGCGACGACGATCCCTTCGACTATGCGCGCGCGTGGCTCAGGCGCGAGCGCACGGCGCCGCTGCCGGCAGCGCTGCGCTTCGGCGGCGGCCTGGTCGGCTACTTCGGCTATGAGGCCGTCAGGCACATCGAGCCGCGCGCGCTCCAGCGCGAGAAGCCGGATCCGCTCGGCACGCCGGACGTACTGTTGCTCGTTTCGGATGAGCTCGCCGTGGTCGATAACGTGCTCGGCAAGCTGTATCTCGTGGTGTACGCCGATCCGCGCCAGCCCGGCGCATTGGGCAAGGCTAACCAGCGGCTCGAGGCGCTGCGCCATCGCCTGGCACGCCCGCTGGCCGAGGCGCTGGTGCTCGCCCAGCCGGCCGCCGAGCCGCCGCTGCCCGGGCCGCTCGAGCGCACGATGGACGAGCGGCAATTCCTCGAGGCGGTCCGCCGCGCGAAGGACGACATCATGGCGGGCGAGCTCATGCAGGTCCAGGTGTCGCAACGGGCCTCGCTGGCGTTCGGCGCGCCGGCGATATCGCTCTACCGCGCACTGCGCGGCGTCAATCCATCGCCGTACATGTATTACTTCGACTTCGGCGACCACCATGTGGTTGGCGCCTCGCCTGAAATCCTCGTACGCCTTGCCGGTGACACGATGACTGTGCGCCCGATCGCCGGCACGCGCCCCCGCGGCGCGACGCCCGAACAGGATGCGACGATCGCGCAGGAGCTGCTCGCGGATCCGAAAGAACGCGCCGAGCACGTCATGCTGATCGATCTTGGCCGCAACGATGTCGGGCGCGTCGCCGCGCCGGGCAGCGTGCGGGTCACCGAACAGATGGTGGTCGAGCGCTATTCGCACGTCATGCACATCGTCTCGAACGTCGAAGGGCGCGTCTCCCCGGGCCACGATGCGCTCGACGTGCTGAAGGCGAGCTTTCCCGCCGGCACCGTGACCGGCGCGCCGAAAGTGCGCGCCATGGAGCTCATCGACGAGCTCGAGCCGGTCAGGCGCGGCGTCTACAGCGGCGCCGTCGGCTATCTAGGCTTCAACGGCGACATGGACATGGCGATCGCCATACGCACGGCGCTGGTGAAGGCAGGTACGCTGCATGTGCAGGCGGCGGCGGGCATTGTCGCCGATTCCGATCCGCAGTCCGAATGGCAGGAGACGCAGCACAAGGCGCGGGCGCTGCTGCGCGCGGCCGCCGTTGCGGCGAGCGAGGCCGGCTAGGTGCGCTCATGGTGCTGATGATCGACAACTACGATTCGTTCACCTACAACCTGGTGCAGTACCTGGCCGAGCTCGGCCAGGAAGTGGTGGTTCGCCGCAACGACGACATCACCGTGGCGCAGGCCGAGGCGCTGTCGCCGCGCGCGATCGTCATCTCGCCGGGACCGAGCCGGCCCGAGCAGGCTGGCATCTCGCTCGCGCTGATCTCGCGCCTTGCGGGACGCGTGCCGCTGCTCGGTGTTTGCCTCGGACACCAGGCGATCGGCCAGGCGTTCGGCGGCAAGGTCGTGCGCGCACGCCAGGTGATGCACGGCAAGGTTTCGCGCGTGCGGCACGACGGCAAAGGCGTGTTCCACGGTCTGCCGTCCGATTTCCAGGCGACCCGTTACCACTCTCTCGTGGTCGAGCGCGAGTCGCTGCCCGCATGTCTCGCCATCACCGCGGAATCGAACGACGGCGAGATCATGGGGCTGCGCCATCGCGCCCTGCGCGTCGAGGGGGTGCAGTTCCATCCCGAGGCTCTGCTCACCGAGCACGGGCACAAGATGCTGCAGAATTTCATAGAGGGAGCGACGTCATGAAGCAGATCACCATCGCCGAAGCGATCCAGCGCACTGTCGAGCACCGCGAGGTGTTCCACGACGAGATGCTGCACGTGATGCGCCAGATCATGCGCGGCGAGCTCAGCCCGGCACAGATCGCCGGCTTCGTCGTAGGCCTGCGCGTGAAGAAGGAAACGATCGGCGAGATTGCCGCGGCCGCCCAGGTCATGCGCGAGCTTGCGACGCCAGTCGAGGTGGCGCACGACCGCCATCTGGTCGATACGTGCGGCACCGGCGGCGACGCGGCGCACACGTTCAACGTCTCGACCTGCGCCGCATTCGTCGCCGCGGCGGCCGGCGCCAAGGTAGCGAAGCATATGGGGCGCTCGGTGTCATCCTCGTCGGGCAGTGCCGAAGTGCTGGAAGCGCTTGGCGCGCAGATCAACCTCTCTCCCGCGGAAACGGGGCAGGCGCTTGACAAGATCGGCATCGGCTTCATGTTCGCGCCCGCACACCACGCGGCGATGAAGTACGCGGCGCCGGTGCGCAAGGACCTCGGCGTGCGCACGATCTTCAATATCCTCGGGCCACTCACGAACCCAGCCGGCGCGAAGAACCAGGTACTGGGCGTTTTCCATCCCGATCTCGTCGGCATCCAGGTGCGCGTGCTGCACCGCCTGGGATCGAGGCACGTGATGACGGTGTACGGCATCGACGGGCTCGACGAGATCTCAATTTCGGGTGAGACGATGGTCGGCGAGCTCGTAAAAGGCGAAATCAACGAGTACAACATCCATCCGTCGCAGTTCGGGCTGGAGCTCTATGACCGGCACGCGATCCAGGTGAACACGGTGGACGAATCCAAAGCGATGATCGAAGCCGTGCTCGACAACCAGCCCGGCCCGGCGCACAACATCGTGGCGATGAATGCCGGCGCGGCG
>JAEKLK010000240.1 GCA_019509895.1 Betaproteobacteria bacterium
TTGTCCATGCGGTCGATGCGCGACTTGAACTGCATGCCGGCCACCTTGAGCTCGCGCTCCTCTTCTAGCGCCTGGATCTCGAACGGGGCGCGCCGCCGCTCGATCTCCAGCCATTCGCCCGCCAGGCGTGCGAGTCGCTGCCGCTCGAGCTCGGCATAACGCCCCGTCAGTCCCATCTCATTCACCGCAGTCTGTGCCGCCTGCGCGATCACCGTAGTCAGGTCCTTCTGCAGATTGGCGTGCGAGCGCACGCGCGTCCAGATCTCGCGCATAAGCGCATGCAAGAGCTTTCCGCGATCGCGCGGATCCAGTCCCGGCGCCGGCTCCTCCATGTCCTCGGCGCCCAGGCGCCAGCGCGCAAAGGCGCGGAACGGACAAGCCGCCTGGTCGGCGAGCACGCGCGTGCCGCCGCGCTGCAGCCCGGGCTTGACGCGCGGCGCGCGCGCGTCCTCGAACGGCTCGAGCTTGCGCGCGGCGAAGACGAGGTCGCGGTAGCGCGGATAGTCCGGCAGCTCGAGCGGCGCCTCCGCGATATCGGCGATGAGCGCGCTCGGCGCGAGATCGCGGTCCTCATCTTTCGCCGGATGTGAAAACACCACCTCGCGCGCCGAGCGCTGCCACTCGTCGGTGATGCCTCGGTCAAGCGCGGCCGCGCTTTCCGCGCCTGCCTGCGGGATGCCGGCGCGCTTCTGCAGCGCGATGGGAATGAACGGATTGGGACGCGCATCGCGCGGCCAGGTCTCGTCGGTGAGGCCACTCACCCAGAGGCCATCAAAGCGCTGCTGCTGGGACTCGATCACCCCGAGGACCTGGATCGGCGCCTCCGGCGATTCCGGCTGGAAGAGTGTGTCGCTGCACAGCCGCTTGAGCGTCGCATACGCGTCGGCAAAGGAGAACCGGCCGGCAATGCGCTCGAGCTTGGCGAGCTCGCCGAGCATCTCGTGCCACTTGACGCGCGTCTGGAATTCGTCCGAGTCGAGCGCCCGCTCGCCGGGGAAACCCGCGGCCTCGAGCACCGCGGAGAAACGGCGCGCCCAGTCGGCCGGCGATTCGGCGCCTGGCTCGGCAGCGGCAAACACCTTCTCCAGCAGCTTGCGCAGGAGCGGCGCCGGCTCGGCACCCGCGATCAGTCTGGCGAGCGAAATCATGTCGTCGGCGTCGCGGCGCAAGCGCACATCGAGCGAAGCGCGTTTCGCAAGCTCCGTGTCGGCGCCGCCCAAAAAGGGCGCGCGCAGGAGATGGCTGGCACGGGCGAACTCGATCGGCGTGAACGCCAGCTCGAGCAGCGTGAGCGCCGCGTCGACCAGCGGATATGCCGCGAGCGGCCGGCCGAGCGAGATGTTGAACGGCAGCGGCGTGCTCGCCTGGCCCGGCACGTTGTAGCCCGGCTGCATCACGCGCGAAAAAGTCCGCAACACCTCGGCGCGCCGCTGCCCAAGTTCGGGCACGACGACGCCGATGCGCTTCGCGCCCGCCTCGAGCCGTGCGCGTGCCCATTTCGCCGCCGCCTCGAGCTCATGCTTCGCCGAAGGGAACGAGGCGCGCACCACGCGGCCATCGATCGGCGGTGGCGCGCAGTCCATCCATTCGAAGCGGCCGAGGAATTCGCGCGTTTGCGGCGGCATAACGTCGAAGCCGTAGGCGACGATGAGCGCCGGCGTTTCCACGGTCTTCAGGTAGCCCGCCATCAGATCCGGCAGCCGCGCAGCGTCGATCTCGCCTTCGGTCTGCTTCCGGTAGGCGGCGGACCACTGGGCAAAGGCGAGCGCGTCCTCGTTGCCCGGGCCCGTTGGAATGCGCCATTCGTGCAGGCGTCGCCAAGCTTCGCGGCATTGCGCCGCGGCCTGCGGCACGATCAGCAGGTCCGTCGCCGCGAGGATGCGCTCCCAGAGATGCTGCTCTTGGGCCGCGGTGAGAAGGAGCGGCAGCCGCTCGCCGGCATCCGAGTAAAGAGCATCCTCCCAAAGGCGCTCGACGAAGGCACCGAACGGCAGGATGTCGGCGGCTTCCCAGGAAGTAAGGCCGCGCGCGAGCTGATAGTCGTCGAAATCGAGCGTCAGCCGCTGGGCCAGGCGCTGGTTCGGCGTGACGATGGTGAGGCGCGCGGCGTGGCCTTCGGCGAGGCGCGCGAAAAGCTGCGAGTGGTCGAGCATTTACCCGCGGCAAGTTTAGACTACGCGCCCGAGGAGACGCCCGATGAAAACGCTGATTCGGTGCCTGACCCCGATCTTTCTGCTCGCCGCGAGCGCCGCCGTCGGGCAGGACTATCCGGCGCGCGAGATCCGCTCGGTGTGCAACTTCGCGCCCGGCTCCGGCGCCGACATCGTCGTGCGCTATTACAGCGAGAAACTGGCGAGGCTGGCCGGCAAGCCGGTGATCGTCGAAAACCGGCCAGGCGCGCAGGGCCTGGTCGCGACGGAGTATGTGGCGAAATCGAAGCCCGACGGCTACACCATCCTCATCACGCCGGCATCGTCGACGCTCGCCACGGCGCCGCACATCTTCAAGCAGATCCCGTTCGATCCGCTGAAGGACTTTGCGCCGGTGACGACGATCAATTCGCTCGCCTTCGTGCTCGCCGTCGACGCGGCGAAGCCGATCCGCACGATTAACGAGCTGGTCGGCTCGCTGCGCGCAAAGCCCGAACATGGCTTCTACGCCACACAGTCGAACTCGGGCCAGGTGGCCGCGGAGCTGCTGAAGGAGATGCGCGGCCTTACCACCGTCTATGTGCCCTACAAGCTCACCGGCGACGCGCTCGCAAGCCTGCTTCTCGGCGAGATCGATTTCCTGTCGGTCGACGCGACCTGGGCGGTGACTCAGCACCCGCACAAGATACGCATCCTCGCCGTCACCTCCGCCAAGCGCTCGGGTGCATTGCCCGACATCCCGACGATGGCCGAGCTCGGCTTCAAGGACTTCGACATCACGCCTTGGTGGGGCGTCGTCGTGCCGGCCGGCACGCCGCGGCCGATCGTCGAGCGCCTGGCGCGCTGGTTCAACGAGATCGGGGCAATGGAGGACACCCGGCAGTTCCTCGCGCGCAGCGCGCTCGACGCCTTCCCCGGCTCGCCCGAGTCGATGGCCGCGCTGCTGAAGACCGAGACCGAGCGCTGGGGACGCTACGTCAAGCTCGCGAAAATCGAGCCGCAATAGAGTTCGCGTATTAAATATTTCGTACTAAGTACGGAATTCCGATGATTCGCATCGCGGCCGAGGAGGCCTGGGCGCCGAAGGAGGTGCTGGAGCGCTACCGGCGGCTGCTCGCCGAGAAGTCGGTGGCGTGGGATCCGGGCTTCCATAGCCTCTGGGGATTCTTCCTCGGCCCAAAGCCGCGCGCGAGCGCGCTGGCGCGCCGCATCCAGGATCTCGACGATGAGCGCCTGCGCGACATGGATGCGAGCGGCATCGCCATGCAGATCGTGTTCCTCAGCGCGCCGGGCGTGCAGGTGTTCGATGCGCCGACCGCGACGTCGCTGGCGCGCGAATGCAACGATCAGCTCGCCGACGCGGTGCGGCGCCATCCGAGCCGCTACGCGGCCCTCGCCGCGGTCGCGCCGCACGATGCCGCCAGCGCCGGTAAGGAGCTCGAGCGCGCGGTGCGCAAGCTCGGCATGAAAGGCGCGGTGATCAACTCGCACACACAAGGCGAGTACCTGGACGAGCCGAAGTACGCGCCGATCCTCGAGGCCGCGGAAGCGCTCGACGTGCCGATCTACCTGCATCCGAACACGCCGCCGCCGGGCATGATCGCGCCCTTCCTGCCGCGCGGGCTCGATGGCGCGATCTATGGCTTCGCAGTCGAGACCGGGCTGCATCTCCTGCGCCTGGTCGTCGCGGGCGTGTTCGATCGGCACCCGAAGCTGCGAATCGTCGTCGGCCATCTCGGCGAAGGCCTGCCGTTCTGGCTCTTTCGCCTGGACTACATGCATCGCTCGATGGTGATCTCGGAGCGCTATCCCGGCGCGCTGCCTTTGCAGCGCCAGCCGAGCGACTATCTGAAGGAAAACGTCTGGGTGACGACGAGCGGCATGCAGTGGGCGCCGGCGATTCGCTTTGCCCAGCAGGTGCTCGGGATAGAGCGCGTGCTGTACGCGATGGACTATCCCTACCAGTTCGTGCCCGAGGAAGTAAAGGTGACGGACGAACTGGCGATCAGTGAAGAGGAGCGCGCGCTCCTCTATCAGGGGAACGCCGAGCGCCTCTTCAGGCTGAAGTAGGACTTACTGCTTCGGCTTGTCCGCCGGCGCGGTTCCCCACGAGCTGCCCTGCACGGGCGGCGTCGCGCCCGGAACCGTTGCGTTCGTCCCACTTCCAGCGTTCGGCGCGGCGGGAGCGGGGTGCGTGGTGGCGGGCGCAAGCGCTCCATTGCGCTGCTCGGTCGCAGGCGCATCGCCACCGATCGAGCGCGTGTCGGCGCCAAAGGTCCCCGGCGAGCCGAAGCCCGACATGCTGCCGCTCGTGCCCGTGCTGCCGACGACCCCGCCGCTCACGCCGCCGACCTGGCCAAACGCGGTGGTAGTGGCGCAGGCAAGCGCCGCGGCAAAGAGGATGGCTTTGGTCATGGGGCTTGCCTCCTTCACAAAGAAACCATCTTACTTTGCCGCGATGACGATTCCCACCGCGTCAGGCGCCGTGGTCCGCACGGACTATGCGGCAGTTCAGTGCTCCACGATCGCGGTGACACCCATTCCGCCGGCGGCGCAGATCGAGATCAGCGCCCGGCCGGACCCGCGCGCGGCAAGCTGCTTCGCGGCCGTGGTAACGATGCGCGCTCCGGTCGCGGCGAACGGGTGGCCGAGCGCGACGCTAGACCCCTTGGGGTTGAGCCTAGCGCGATCTATCGAGCCAAGCGCTTCGCTCCTGCCCAGCCGATTGCGGCAATAGCTTTCCGATTCCCACCCCTTCAGCGTGCAAAGCACCTGGGCGGCGAACGCCTCGTGGATCTCGTAGATGTCGAAGTCCTGCAGCCGCAGGCCCGCCCTATCGAGCATGCGCGGCACCGCATACGCGGGCGCCATCAGCATGCCCTCCTTGGGTCCCGCCATGCCGACGAAATCCACGGCGGCCGTCTCGGCATGGGTGAAGTAGGCAAGCGGTTCCAAGCCGCGCGAGCGCGCCCATTCATCGGATGCGAGCAGCACGCAGGCGGCGCCGTCGGTGAGCGGCGAGCTGTTGCCGGCGGTGAGCGTGCCGGCCGGCGATGGATCGAAGGCGGCGCGCAGCGACGCGAGCTTCTCCATCGAGGTGTCGCCGCGCACGTTGTTGTCTCGCTTCAGGTCGTGGAACTCGGTCACCCAGTCGGCGAAGAATCCCGAGAGCCACGCGGCAGCGGCGTTCTTGTGGCTGGCGAGCGCTAGCTCGTCCTGCTCCTTGCGCGAGATCTGCCACTCCTTCGCCATCTCCTCGCAATGCTGGCCCATCGACAGGCCGGTGCGCGGCTCGCCGACGCCGGGATGCGCGGGCGCCAGGTCCCACGGCCGCAGATCCCCGATGGTGCGCAGCTTGTCGGTCCAGCTCTTGCCACGCGAGAGCGAAAGCACGGTTCGCTGCAGGTTGCGGCTGTAGGTGAGCGGCACGTCGCTCGTGCTGTCGGCGCCGCCGGCGATGGCGCAGTCGATCTCGCCGCGGTCGATTCGGTTGGCGAGCTGCGCCACCGCCGAAAGGCTGGTGCCGCAGGCGCGCTGCAGATCGTAGGCCGGCGTCTCCGGGTGCAGGCCGCTGCCGAGCGTCGATTCGCGCGCCAGGTTCCAGTCGCGCGAGTGCTTGATGACCGCGCCGGCAGCGACTTCCCCCACGCGCTCGCCCTTCAGGCCGTAGCGCTCCACCAGCGAGCGCATCGCCGCGGTAAGCATGTCCTGGTTGCTTGCGTCGTTGTAAGCACCGTTTGCGCGCGCGAACGGGATGCGCGCCCCGCCGACGATCGCCACTCGCATAGGGTTATCCTTTCCTCGGCCGCGAGCTTACGCTAAGCTCGGCTGCAGCCTCCAAGAAAGCACGCCGTTCGCTTCGGGCCCGCGGGCTCGCCTTTCTCGGCACGTCCTGTGCCGCCGTGACGGAACCTATAACAGGTCCAGGGAGGCTCGTATGCTTCAACGCTCGTTGCTCGTCTTGTCAGTCGCCGCGGCTTCGCCGCTTGCGTACGCCGATGTGATCCTCGACTGGAACCGATTCGCGCTGCCGATCGTGAACGGTGCGCCGAGCGCGCCCGCACCGGTGCAGTTCCGCGCCGTGGCGATCGTTAATGTCGCCATGTTCCAGGCAGTAAATTCCATAGAGCCGCGCTACCAGGCGTACCAGTCGGCGCTCGCGCCCGCGCCAGGTGCCTCGAAAGACGCTGCCGCCGCCGTAGCCGCCGCGCGCGTGCTCGCGCGGCTGTATCCGGACGCTCGTCAGAAGATCGACGTCGAGCTGGCGCAATACCTGGAGAAGGCGCTTGACCGCGCCGGTGGGCCCGCGGCCGTCGAATCCGGCGTCGCCGTCGGTGAAAAGGCGGCGGCGATGGTCTGGGAGCTGCGGGCGAACGACGGTGCGAATGCGCCCGACAGCTATCGGCCGAAAACCGCAGCCGGGCGCTATGTCCCTACCGCGCCGACGGTCACACCGATGTGGCCGAACGTCGCGCCGTTCACCATGAAGACGGCCTCGCAGTTCAGGCCCGGGCCGCCGGTGGATCTGAAAAGCGAAGCCTGGGCGCGCAACTACAACGAGAGCAGGCAGTACGGCAAGAACAGCAGCAAGCGCACGCAGGAGCAGACGGAGATCGCGCGCTTTTGGATGCAGACCGGACCGGTGACCATGCTCCCGATCGCCATGCAGCTCTCGGCGGCAAAAGGGCTCGACGTCAACGAGAACGCGCGGCTCTTCGCGCTGCTCGGCATGGCCGCGCACGACGCGATCGTCGCCGTGATGGATGCCAAGTACCGCTATGAGTTCTGGCGGCCGGTGACGGCGATCCGCAACGGCGACCGCGACGGCAATGCGAAGACCGATCGCGAAGCGGGCTGGGAGCCGATCGGCCCGACGCCGATGCATCCGGAATATCCCTGCGCGCACTGCATCACCGCTGGCGCGGCCGGCGTCGTGCTGCAGTCGGTCTTCGGCACGGGTACCGTCCAGGAGTTCACTCTCACATCGACTACGGCGCCCGGGGCCGTGCGCCGCTGGACGACAATCGACGCGTACATGCGCGAGCCGTCCGACGCGCGCATCTGGGCGGGTATCCATTACCGCTTCTCGACCGAGGTTGGCTTCGACATGGGCCGCAAGCTTGGCGAGCAGGCGCTGAAGACAACACTACGGCCGCTCTGAAATCGCGATAATCGGCCGGTCGTGCTCGACCTGCTGATCAAGAACGGCCTGGTCATCGACGGCACCGGCGCGCCGGCGCGGCGCGCCGATGTCGGCATCGTCGCCGGAAGAATATCGGCCATCGGGCTGGTCGCCGAGCCGGCCAGGCGCAGCATCGACGCGAGCGATCTCGTGGTCGCGCCGGGCTTCATCGATCCGCACACGCACTATGACGCGCAGATCTGCTGGGACGGCGCGCTGACGCCATCCTCGTGGCACGGCGTTACTTCGGTCGTGATGGGCAACTGCGGCGTCGGCATTGCGCCCTGCCGGCCGGCGGCGCGCGAGATCGCGATGCGCGACCTCGTGAACGTCGAAGCCATTCCGTTCGATGTGCTCGCGGCCGGCATCACCTGGGACTGGGAAAGCTTCCCGCAGTATCTCGACGCGGCCGAGCGGCGCCGTCCCGCACTCAATCTCGCCTTCCTGGTGCCGCTCACGCCGCTTCGCCATTACGTGATGGGCGAGGCGTCGCTCGAGCGCGCGGCCGACACCGAAGAGATTGCGAGCATGAGGCGCCTGCTCGGCGAGGCGATGGACGCGGGCGCCTTTGGCTTTTCGAGCACGCTCCTCAACCAGCACCTCGGCTATCAGGGCCGGCCGCTCGCCTGCCGCAATGCGAGCCGCGAGGAGCTGAAGGCGTTCTGCAACGTATTGCGCGAGCGGCGCAAGGGCGCGATCGAGTACGCCATGACGCGGCAGATCGGTGTTTTGGAGGAGCCGGAGCTCTCGCTCCTCGACTTCATGCTCGCCGAGAGCGGCCGCCCGATTACCTTCATCGCGCTCTTCGACCGCGACGACATTCCGGACGCCGTGCGCACGACGCTCGCCAAAGCAGCACCGCTGATTGCGCGCGGCGCGCGGCCGCAAACATCGCCGCTGCCGCTGACGCGTGATGTAAACATGCGCAACCCGTTCTCGTTCGCCGCCTTTCCCTCGTGGAAGCGGGTGTTCGAGGACAAGTCGAAGGAAGCGCAGGCTGCCATATACCGCGACCCCGCTTTTCGCGCCGCCTTCCGCGAGGATCTCAAGCGCCCGGCATCCTTCGGCAACTGGGCGCGCATCACCGTGCACGAAGTGAAAAGCCCGCTGCTCAAGCCCCTTGAGGGCAAGACGCTGGCGGAGATCGCCGCCGAGCGCGGCGTCGACGGCGTCGATGCGCTCCTCGACATCACGCTCGCCGACGATCTCGACAATGAATTCACGCTGCAGTCGTTCAATACGCGCGTGGACCGCATGGTCGAGATCCTCAGGAACCGCGACATGCTGCTCGGCCTCGGCGACGGCGGCGCGCACCTCGACATGCTGTGCGACTCGGGCTATCCGAGC
>JAEKLK010000355.1 GCA_019509895.1 Betaproteobacteria bacterium
AATGCCGACGCCCGTGGCGACGCCGAAGCGGGCGCGCCATTCGGCCGATACCGGCGAGAAGCGCGACACCATGTCCATCGCGGTGCGCCATGCGCGCGCCGCGGCGTCGGGCTGGGCGAAGGGAACGTTGAAGCCGACGAGCAGGCTGTCGCCCGCCATGTTGAAGATCGTGCCTTCGTGCTGGTAGGCCGCCTCGGTGAGCACCGAGAAGTACTCGTTCAGCATGTCGACCACGTTGTGCACGCCGATGGTTTCGGTGATCCGCGTGAAGCCGCGCAGATCCGCGAACAGCACCACGACATCGGCGCGTTCTGCGTCGGTCCGGAACGGCGCCCCCCGCCCCGCCGCGCCGATGATGCGCTCGGTGAGCCGCGGCGAGACGTAGCGCCACAGCGCCTTGTGAAGCGCGTCCTTGCGCTCGACTTCGGCGTCGAGGCGCCGCGCCTCGAGCTCGCGCCGCGTCTCGTGCAGGCGGCGCAGCGTCTTCATCCGCGCCACCAGCTCCTCGGGGCGCACCGGCTTGAGGAGGAAATCGTCGGCGCCGGCCTCGATGCCCTTCAGCCGGCTGCTGCGGTCCTCGAGCGCGGTCACGAGCACAATCGGGATGAGCGCGGTCAGCGGGTCGTTCTTCAACCGCCGGCAGATCTCGAAGCCACACGCTCCAGGCATGACCACGTCGAGCAGGACGAGGTCGGGCGGCGCCTCGGCCACCGCTGTCATCGCGGCACCGCCGCTGCTTACTACTTCAGCCTCCATTCCTTCGGCCTCGACGGTGGCGGCGAGCAACGCCGCCATGTCGGGATCGTCGTCGACCACCAGCACGCGGAACGCCGCCTGTGGCGCCACGTCACGGCCGGTGGCCGCAAGATCACTCATAGGTGATGTGCAGGTTGGAGAGGTACTCGCCGTAGGCGCCGATATGCTTCTCCAAGGCGCTCTTGTCGCCGGCCTTCGCCCCGTCCTCGATCAGTTTGCCGAGCGAGGTCACGTCGTCGAAGCCATACGAGACGCCGACGCCGCGCATGCGGTGGCCAATCTGGCGGATCTGCTCGAAGTCGGCCGCCGTCAGCGCCTGCCGCAGAGTCTCGAGCTCCTTCCTGCGGTTACCGAGGTACGTGGGAATCAGGTCTTCGAGGTCCTTCGAGACCTTAACCGTGTGCACATCCTGAGTCATGAACCCATTATATGGGCGGGGCTTTTGGCTGTCCGGCGCGCCCGGTCAGGCTTTGTCAGCCAGGGCCGCGCGCGCACGCGGGAGATGCGGATGGATCGTGAGCGCGGCGTAGAAGGCGAAGCGCGCCTCGAGCGAGGCGCCGGCCCCCAGCAGGATTTCGCCAAAATGCATTATGGCGGCGAAATGCCGCGGCTCGAGCTCGAGCGTACGGCCGATGTCCTCCAGGCACTCCTCGTCGCGCCCGAGGAGGTAGTAGAGGGTCGCGCGCTTATGCCAGGCCTCCGCGAAATCGGGCGCCCTGCGCAGGAGCCGGGTGAGACGGGTTTCGGCGATGTCGTAGCGCCGGGCGGCAATGTCGCGGGTAGCGAGGTCCAGGACCCCGGCGGCCGCGGCGTGCGGATAGTCCATCCAGACGCTCCAGATCTGGTCTTCGGTCGTCACTGCCTCTTCCTGGTGACAGGACTGCAGCTGCCGGAACAAGGCGTCGAGGTAAGGCAGGTTCCGCGCCGGCCTGCGGGAGCGGCGGCCTTCGATCAAACCGAGGATCTCGCCTGGGCTCTTCATCGAGGCCATCTTAGTGGAAGTCGCGCGAGCGCGCTGTGAGCGGTCCGAGGAGCACGCTGTAATCAAGCAGGCGGCGTGCCACCAAATGCACAACGTCGCCGTCGCGCTCGATCACGCCGTGCACCGCGAGCAGGCGGGCGCCGAGGAGCTCGGCCTTCTGGCGCTCGCTCAGGTGCCGCCAGACCACCACGTTGACGTTGCCGGTCTCGTCCTCCAGCGTGACAAAAATCACCCCGCTGGCGGTGTCCGGCCGCTGCCGGCAGGTGACCAGCCCCGCCGTGCGCGCCGAGCTTCCATGAGGCAGCGTGCTCAGTTTTCGTGCAGTTACGACACGCCGTTTCTCCAGGTGAGAACGAATGAGCGCAAGGGGGTGCCGACCGAGCGTGAGGCCGAGGCTGGCGTAGTCGGCGACGATGTCTTCGCCTTCGCGAGGAGCGGCAAGCGTCGGCAAGCGCTCGGCGGCCGGCGCATCGAGCGGATCGCGGCGCGCCGCACCCGCCGCCGCCCAGTGCGCGAGGCGGCGGTGGCCGGCGAGCGACCGCAGCGCGCCCGCGGAGGCAAGACAGCGCAGATCCTTTCTATTCAATCCTAACGAATGAATCGAGGCGTAAGGCTTGGCCTGCGCGATGCGGCGTCCCTCCGCCTCGGACAGACCGCTCGCCATACGCAGCCCCAGGCGCAGCGCACCGGCCTCGAGCGTACAGTCCCAGTCGCTCGCGTTCACGTCCGGCGGCCGCACCTCGACGCCGTGGCGGCGTGCGTCCTGCACGAGCTGGGCGGGCGCATAGAAGCCCATCGGCTGGCTGTTGAGCAGCGCCGCGCAGAACGCCGCCGGGTGATGCAGTTTCAGCCACGAGGAGACATAGACGAGCAGTGCGAAGCTCGCCGAATGCGATTCCGGGAAGCCTTTCCACGCGGCCATCGAGCGGCGCAGCTGGTCGGCCTCCCCCGGAGTGAACCCGGCCGCGACCATGGCGAGCTCCATCACCTGCTCCTGGAAGATCGGGACGCCGAGGGTTCTTTCCAGCACCCTTTTCACTTCGGCGCTGGGATAGGTCGCCGGCTCGAGCTTGCGCCGGCGCCGCAGGTACGGGTGCACCATGCCGCCCTGGATCGGCCCCGGCCGCACGATCGCCACCTCGATCACCAGGTCGTAGTAGTTCTCGGGCTTCAGCCGCGGCAGCATGCTCATCTGCGCGCGCGACTCGATCTGGAACACGCCGATGGTGTCGGCCTTCTGGATCATCGCGTACACCGCCGGATCTTCCGCAGGCACGTCCTGGATTTTCAAATGAATGAAATCCAGTGCCCTGCGGATGGCGGAAAGCATTCCCAGCGCGAGCACGTCGACCTTCAGGAGCCCCAGCGCCTCGAGGTCGTCCTTGTCCCACTGGATCACGGTGCGCTCGGGCATGGCGGCGTTCTCGATCGGCACCAGCTCGGCGAGCGGTCCGCGCGAGATCACGAAGCCGCCCACGTGCTGCGACAGATGGCGCGGGAATCCGACGAGCGCGGCGGCCACTTCGAGCACCGCGTTGCCGGGCGGGATTTTCGTGTCCCAGAAAGCGAATGCCTTGGCCATGCGGTCGACTTCCCCGGGAGGAAGGCCGAGCGCCTTGCCCGCGTCGCGCACCGCGCTTCTGGGCCGGTAGCAGATCACCGTCGCGGCGAGTGCGGCGCGGGCGCGACCGTATTTTTCATACACGTACTGGATCACCTCCTCGCGCCGCTGGTGCTCGAAGTCGACGTCGATGTCCGGCGGCTCGTTGCGCTCGCGGGAGACGAAGCGCTCGAACAGCATGTTCATGCGCGCCGGATCGACCTCGGTGATGCCGAGCGCATAGCACACCACCGAGTTCGCGGCCGAGCCGCGTCCCTGGCACAGGATGCCCCGCTCGCGCGCGAAGCGAACTACGTCATGCACGGTGAGGAAGAAGGGCTCATAGGCGAGCTCGGCCACCAGGCGAAGCTCGTGCTCGACGAGGTCGGCGACTTTCGACGGCACGCCCGCGGGGAAGCGCCGCTGCAGCCCGTCCTCGGTCAGCTTCCTGAGCCAGCTCGCCGGCGTATGGCCTTGCGGAACGAGCTCCGACGGATACTCATATTTCAATTCGTCCAGGCAGAAGCGGCAGCGCTCGGCGATGGCCATGCTCTCGGCAAGGAGCTCGCTCGGGTAAAGCCGGGCGAGGCGCATGCGCAGGCGCAGGTGGCGCTCGCCGTTCGGATAGAGCGCCTGGCCTCATTGCGCCACGGGCTTGCCGAGGCGCACCGCAGTGAGCACGTCCTGCAGGCGCCGGCGCGAGCGCAGATGCATATGGACGTCCCCCGCGGCGACCAGCGGCAGGCCGCTTTTCCTCGACAATTCCTTAAGGGAAGAAAGCTTCGCATGGTCATTCGGCCCGCAATGGAGCTCCGCGGCGATCCAGGCATATCCACGGAAGAAAGTGGCAAGCCACTCGGCGATGTCCAGGTCCTCGCCGGGAATCCAGAGCACGAGCGTGCCGGTGCCGGCGAGCGCTTCCAGGTCGCCGCGCGAGAGCAAATACTTTCCCTTGCCGCTGCGGCGCCGGCCGAGCGTGATGAGCGACGAAATCGCGCCGTATGCTTTTCTGTCCGTCGCAAGGAGGACGAGCCTGGTTTTTTCGAAAACGATTTCCGTACCCAGGATCAGCTTGAGCCCGTGCTCCTTGGCCGCCTGGTGCGCGCGCACCGCACCGGCGAGCGAGCATTCGTCGGTCATCGCGAGCGCGTGATAGCCGAGCGCGGCGGCGCGCTCGACGAGCTCTTCCGGGTGCGAAGCGCCCCGCAGGAAGCTGAAGTTGGAAAGGCAGTGCAGCTCTGCGTATTCAGGCAAAGAGGCCATGCAGGAACCAGTGAACTGAACCGAGGTCGCCTTCGCGGTAGATCCAGGCGAGCTCTCCGTCAGGCAGGCGGGCGACGAAGTAATCG
>JAEKLK010000241.1 GCA_019509895.1 Betaproteobacteria bacterium
GCTCCTCGATTCCGGCGGTGACGCACGTCGATTATTCGGCGCGCGTGCAGACCGTGCACAAGGAAACCAATCCGCGTTTCCACGAGCTCCTCAGCCAATTCAAGCAGAAGACCGGCTGTCCGGTGATCGTCAACACCAGCTTCAACGTGCGCGGCGAGCCGATCGTCGGCAGCCCGGAGGACGCGTTCCGCTGCTTCATGGGCACCGAGATCGAGACGCTCGCCGTCGGCAACTGCTTCCTGCGCAAGGAAGTGCAGAACCCGGCGCTCAAGCAGAACTATGAGCACAAGTTCGAGCTGGATTAAGAACGCGGCGGTCATCGCCGGCGCCCTCCTCGTCGCGGCGGGCCTCGGCGAGGCGGCGCTGCGCGTCGCCGGTTTCTCGTACCCCAACTTCTGGACGCCGGACGCGGTGACCGGCACGTCGCTGCGCGCGGGCATGGAAGGCTGGCAGCGCGACGAGGGAAGAGCATACGTGCGCATCAGCAGCCAGGGGCTGCGCGATCGCGAGCACCGCATCGCCAAGCCCGCGGGCACTTATCGCATCGCCGTGCTCGGCGATAGCTACGCCGAGGCGATGCAGGTCGAGATGGACCATGCCTTCTGGGCGTTGCTGCCGGAAAAGCTGAAGGCCTGCGGCTTCGCCGGCGGCAAGTCGATCGAGACGGTGAATTTCGGCGTGTCGGGATACGGCACCTCGCACGAGCTCCTCACGCTGCAGAGCCGCGTCTGGCAATACCAGCCGGACATGGTGCTGCTCGCCTTCTTCCCGGGCAACGACGTGCGCAACAACTCGCAGGCGCTGGAAGGCGAGAAGCGCCCGTACTTCTCGCTCAAGGATGGCAAGCTCTTCCTGGACACCGCCTTCCGCGACGACCCGGAGTTCAGGGAAAAGCAGCGCATCGCGCAGCATCGGGCCTGGCTGCAGGACGCGCGCCTCTATCAGCTGCTGCGGCGCGTACGCGCCGGCAACATCGCCCAGCATTTCCATAACGCGCCGGTGGCCGCGGCCCTGGCTGCGGGCACCAAGTTGACAGAGCCGGGGCTCGATGAGCAGGTGTTCCACGAGCCGCGCGACGGCGCATGGCGCGAGGCCTGGGACATCACCGATCGCCTGCTCGTGGCCGCCGCGGACGAGACACGCTCGCACGGCGCGCGCTTCGTGCTCGCGGTGCTTTCTACGCCGGGCAGCGTCTACCCCGATGCGCAGCTACGCGCGCGCTACGCGCAGAGCCTGGGCGTCGGCTCCCTCTTCTATCCGGAGCAGCGGCTCGGCCGTGTCGGCGACGAGCACGGTTTCGAAGTCGTGGCGCTCGCGCCGAAGATGCAGCAAGTGGCGGACGCGAAGCAGCTCTACCTGCACGGCTTCCCGAACACCAAGCCGGGCTTTGGCCACTGGAACGAAGCCGGCCATGCGCTCGGTGCGGAGCTGATCGCCGCGAGTCTTTGCGGCAAGCGATGAGGCGCTGGTGGGTCGCCGGCGGCGCGGCACTGGCCGCGCTCATCGTGCTCGAGGCGGCGCTGCGCCTGGGCAACTACGCCACGCCGGATCTGCATCAGCTCGACGCCCAGCTCGGCTGGAGTCTGCGGCCGCACAAGCAGGGCTGGTATGCGGGCGACGAGGGCCGCACGCGCGTGGTCGTCAACCCTGCCGGCTTCCGCGATCGCGAGCGTGTCCTCGACAAGCCCGACCCGGTCTATCGCATCGCGGTGCTCGGCGACGACTACTCCGAAGCCATGCCGGTCGCGCTGCGTGATACCTGGTGGTGGCAGCTCGAGCCGAAGCTGCAGCACTGCGACTTCCGCCCGGGGAAGCTCATCGAGGTGCTGAATTTCAGTGTCGCCGGCTACGGCACGGCGCAGGAGCTCATCGTGCTGCAAAGCGGCGTGATGCGCTATGCGCCCGACCTCGTCCTGCTGCAGTTCTCCCCGGACGACGTCGCCGACAACTCGTTCGCGCTGGCGGCGAACAAGCTGCGCCCGTTCTATTTTCTCGACGCGCACGGCGTGCCACGCATCGACGAGTCGTTCACGGCATCGCCCTGGTTCCAGCGCGCGCCTTGCAACTGGTGCGCGAGCTCGCGCGCATGAGCTTCATCCCGCCCGCGCACGCCGAACCCGAGCTCTGGGTCGGTCCTCTTTATGACGAGGCCTGGCGCCTCACCGAGGCGCTGATCGCGAAGGGTGCCGATTACACCCGGCGCAACGGCGCCGAGATGGCGCTGGTCGTTATTCCACCGGCGCGCCAGGCGGCGCAGCCGATGGGCCAGACAGACGCGCGCCTGAGCGCGCTCGGCGAGAAGCTCGGCGTGCCGGTAATCGCGCTCGGCGGCAGGCTGCAGAGCGCGCACTACGCGCATACGGGCGGCTGGACGACCGAGGGGCATCGCGCCGCCGCCGCCGCAGTCGCAAACCAGCTCTGCAGGGGTCAGGTCTTGAATTGATGCATAGCGTGCGTCAATTCAAGACCTGACCCCGTCTTTCGAAGGCGACGGCCCAGCCGGGCTAAGCGGCGCGGTCGATTCCGCGCCGTCCGGCGCCTACCCTGCTGGGCATCGTCGAACCGAATGAGTGCCGCATTGCCGCTTGATTCGCAGACCACGCGCTTCTACGAGGACCACGTCCGGCGCTACGGCTACACCTATCGGGCGCTCGGTTTCGGCCGCCGCTCATGGCAGGAGAAGCGCTTCGCCGCGGTGCAGGCGCTCGGCTCCTTCCACGGCAAGAGGATCCTGGATGTCGGCTGCGGCTTCGGCGATCTGCTCGCCTGGCTGCGCGCGCGCGGCATCGAGCCCGACTACACCGGTCTCGACATCTGCAAGCCGATGATCGAGCGCTGTCGCGCCCGCTTCGGACGCAGCGCCAAGTTCATGATGGGCGACGCGCTCACCTTCGTTTCCGACTACACCTGGGACTACATCATCGCGAGCGGCATCTTCGGCTACAACGCCAAGGACACGCGCAAGCGCCTGCAGCCGACGCTCGAGCGCCTGTACGACCTCTCGCGCATCGGGCTCGCGGTGAACTTCCTCTCGCGCCGCTCGCCGAGCCGCAGCCCCGGCCGCTTTTATGTGCATCCGGCGGACGTGCTGCAGTTCGCCCTGAACCTGACGCCCGCGGTGCGGCTCGACCACGCGTACCTGCCGAACGACTTCACCGTCTGCCTGTATCGCACGCCGCCCTGGGAGATGGCGTCTACCGCGACATCGCCCGCCTGAAGGCCGCGCTCGCGGCGCTCTTCCTTGGCGCCTGCGCGAGCGCGCCGCAGCCCGCGCCCGAGCGCGTCGCCGTCGTCTGGCAGCGCGTCGATGACGTGCAGGGCACCTGCCAGCGGCTGAGCGGCCGGCCGGAAATCTTCAAGCTGCGCGGCTGCTCGACGTGGACCGAAACCGACGCGCGCGGCCAGCGCACCTGCTCGATCTACGCGCCGGCACCGACCAGCGAACGAGACACGCAGGCCTTCGCCACGCTCGGCCACGAGCTCCTGCACTGTTTCGACGGCCACTGGCACGACCGCTGGGGACGCATGAGCGAACCCGAGCGTCAGGCGGCCGCCGGTGCGGCGCCTAAGCCGGGCGGCGCGGCAGCCGCGGACTAGCGAGCGTCAGCTCCGGGCCTTGGACTTGTTCAGCGTCACGGCGGCGCGAACCAGATTCTTCAACGCTTCCTCGTCGATCTTCTCGCCCTCGCGGAAGTCGATGGCACGCCTGGTATTCCCCTCGAGGCTGGAATTGAAGACGCGCGCTGGATCCTTGAGTGCCGCGCCTTGTGCGAAGGTCATTTTCACGACGTTCTTGTAAGCCTCGCCGGTACAGATCAAGCCGTCGTGCGACCATACGGGAACGTTCCACTTCCATTCCTCGACGACCTCGCGATCGGCTTCCTTCACCAAGGCGCGGAGGCGGCTCAGCAGCTCGCCGCGCCAGCCGCCCAGCTCCTTGATTCTCGCGTCGATCAGCTGAGAAGGAGACTTGCCTTTCGCGGAGCCGCTCTTCTTCATGTATGTCAGCCGAAAAAGCTCAATGGATAATGCTAGAACGTTTTGGCGGTCATGATGACGAGCTGCGGCGAGCGGATCGAGGCATCGGTCTTCGGCACGGGGAAGGCGAGGTCGACGTGCAGCACGTTGCCGGTCGCGGTGCGGGCGTTGAGAAAGCGAAGGCCGACGCCAATATCGCCGAGCCAGGCGTTGTTCGGGTTGGGTAGCTGGCTGCCCCAGGCGTGGCCGATGTCCGCGTAG
The DNA here is from genome assembly GCA_019509895.1 of Betaproteobacteria bacterium. GTDB lineage: Bacteria > Pseudomonadota > Gammaproteobacteria > Burkholderiales > SG8-39 > SCGC-AG-212-J23. The sequence goes on from JAEKLK010000241.1 coordinate 4,240, forward strand.
GCGGCGAGCCCGACGCGGAAGAGGCGCAGCGGATACCAATCGGTGTAATAGCGCTGCTCGGCGGTGAAGAGCATGCGACGCGTGCCGCGCTGGTAGCGCAGCGGATAGCCGCGCAGACCGTTGTCGCCACCGAGCAGCAGGTCGTCGGCCACGTTCGGGCTCTTGACCATGTCGGCACTCGTCGCGAGGTAGAGAACGTAGTTGCCTCCCTGCGGGATGAAGTAGCGCGCCGAGGCGCCGAAGGCGCGCACGTCGCCCAGCGCGCTGCCGTACTGCGTCGAAAAGCTGAGCGAGCTGAGGAGCTGGTGGTTATCGGCGATGCGCAGGCCCTTGGTAAGGCTCGCCGAGGCTTGCCAGGGCTCGTCGGTCGCGCCGAACGCCGCCATGCTGCGGCCGACCTGGACGTTCGCGTGCAGGCCCATCTGGAAGTATTCCGGGCGCTGGATGCGCTCGCGGTTGATGACCGGCAGAAAGTCGTCCTGCAGGACCTCATAGCGCACATAGGGGCCGGCGAGCGTGCGGTCCATGGGGAGCGGCGCGGGCAGCGGCTGATCGGCCAGCACCGAATAGCTGTCCTCGATGTAGTTGACGCCGGCAAAGTAGCGCTGGGTCCAGCCGCCGATCAGGCCGCGCGACCAGCCGCCATAGACCTCGCCGGCGGTGTTGCGATGGCGATACTGGGCGACGTTGTTGCCGGCCTCGTAGATCGCATCCCGGCGGTCGAAATTCGAGACGCTGGCGCCTGCGGCCCAGCGCGTGTCGAGTGCGTAGAACGGCCGCGCGATGCTGAAGGTGTTCGCCGAGCCGTCGCTGAACCTCGCATGCTCCAGGCTCGCCGAGGTCCAGCCGTCGAAGAGGTGCTCGTGCGAAATCTCGATCGAGCGGCCGCTGCGGTCGACGCTGGTCGTGCGCTCGTAGCCGAGCGTCGTACCGGTGCCGAGGAAGTTCGTTTCGCGGATGTTGATCGCGCCGCTGTTGACGCCGCCCGCACGCCGGAAGCGCAGCCCGGGCTCGAGCGTCCAGGTGTCGCGCGTGCGCACCTCGAGGTCGACGATGCCGTCCTGATAGCGGAGCGGACGCACGCTGACGTCGTACACCGAGCTCGACTGGCGGATGAGGCGCACGGTCTCGTCGATCAGCCGAATTTGCACCGGCTCGCCGGTCTTGAAGAGCAGCAGCCGCCGGATCAGCCAGGGCTGCGTCGTGATATGCAGGAAGTTGGCCGCGCGGTAGGGGAGCGCGCTTTCGTGCGGATCGTCGACGTCGAAGATGTTCTGCGTCTCGACGCGGATCTCGCCAATCGTGGCGCCCTGCGCCTCGAGCTCGGCGAGCGTCGGCAGCGCTTCTTGCTGCGCCGCCGCGGTGAACGCGATGCCGAGCGCGACGAGGGCGGCGAACCACCGGAGGGCGTGCATCGCGCGGCGATTATCGCCGCGCAACATGGCGCCCAGACGTTGGTTACACGATGTTTGACCCCGGCGATGGAGCGGGGGCTGCTAACAGCGGGACGACCAGCGCCTGAGCGTGCGTAGGCTTGACGCTACGCTCGTAGCAAGATTCTTACCGCGAGGCGCTCGCCGCCGGCGTCTTCGCTAGTTCCTGGGGGCTATAGATGAAGGTCCACTTGCTGTAATTTTCGGCGTCCTCGAACGACGCCTCGGCGGCGTCGAAGTTGCCGGTCTTGATCGGCGCTTCTTCGGAGCGGCTGTGCACGCCCATGATGCCGGCTTTGTCGGGCGTTTCCACCACGCCCCAGTCGATGCTTGCGGTCATCGGATCGCGATAGATCCGGCGCAGATGGTGCTGTGGCATCGGGAAGCGCTTATCCTCGATCAGGTCCTCGAGGTTTTTCGGATACGCCTTGGTGCCGGGACTCCTGTTGTAGTAGCTGGCGATGGCGTCGCGGAACTGCGCGCCGATGAAGAGCAGCTCTTCTTCCTTCTGCCGCTGCGCCGCGTGCGAGTGCAGCTCGCCAAACGCTGCGAGGCCGAAGCCCATGATGGCGACCAGCAGCAGCACGCCGAGATAGGTGAAGCCGGCGGCGCGCCGCAGGAGAAAGCGCGGGATGTTGCGCTCGGCTTCGCCATTCCTCATCGCCGGGTCCTGCACCAGGCGCACGCGCGGGCCGGCGCGCGGCGTCTGTGTGCGCCGGCGGAAAAACGCCGGATTGGCGATCTGGTTGCGGCGCGCCTCAGTAGCGCTCATAGCCCTTCGCGGCGCTCCGCACGTCGAAGACATTCCCCTTGCGCGTGTCGCCCGGCGGCACCGCAACCCAGGTGGCGGCGCTTTGGGTGAACGGATCCTTGGGGATCGCGCGCAGGTAGTGCTTCGCCACCAGGTCCTCGAGCGAGGTCGGATAGCGGCCGGTGTCGGCATAGTGCTTGTCGAGCGAGTCGCGCATGAGCGTGAGGTTCTCCTGGAGCACGGCCTCTTCCGCCCGGCGCATCTTGCCGATGTAGTCCGGCACCACCACCGAGATAAGGAGCGCGATGATGGTCATCACCACCATCAGCTCGATCAGCGTGAAACCGCGTCTTTTTTTCATTACCACTCCCTGTAAGGCACGCCGTTCAGCCCTGTGTCCGGGCTCTTGGAGTACACGTCGTACACATCCTTGCCGGGCTGCGGCTCGCTCGCCGGGCTGGCGTAGCTGCGCAGGCCCCACTCCACTCCGCTCACCGGATCGGGCGGGACCCGGCGCAGGAAGTAGAGCTTGGTGCCGTCGGTCTTGCGCTTGTCCGCCACGCCGTCCACCAGCGTGGCGAGGCTCGGCGGATAGCCCGTGGCGTCCGCCGCCTTCTCGATCGCGCCCTCATCGGCGGCGCGCCGGTACGCATCGATCGCCATGCGCAGCTCGCGCAGCGTCTGACGCAGATCCTTCTCCTTGTTGCGCTGCACCGTGACCTCCGCCAGCGGCAGCGCGACTGATGCCAGCAGCGCGACGATCGCCACGGTGATCAACAGCTCGATGAGCGTGAAGCCGGCCTTTTTCATCGCTGCTGGGGCTGCGGGCCGGCCGCCGGCGCCGGGCTGCCCAAGGTCGAAGGAATGGCCGGCTGCGGCGGCACCGGGGCCGGGATCGGCGCGGCGGGAGCCGGCGGCGTGCCGAGCGGCGGCAGCGCGAGGCTCGCGCCGCCCACCTCGGACTCGGTGCCCGAGTTGAACTCCTCCAGGCGCACATCCGAGCGCTCGATGTTGCGCACGACGTGCGGCGTGATGAGCAGCACCACCTCGGTCTTGTTGACCGTGCTCTCCTTGTTCTGGAACAGGCGGCCCGCGACCGGCATGTCGCCCAGTCCGGGCACCTGGCCGGTGGTGCGGCGATCCTCGTTCGAGATGAGGCCGGCGAGCACCTGCGTCTCGCCGTCCTTCAGGCGCAGCGTGGTGGCGGTGTTGCGCGTGCCGACCTGGTAGGCGATCGTGCCCGAGCTGGTCTTGATCTGGCTGCTGATGTTGCTGACCTCCAGCCCGACCTTGATGCCAACGTCATCGTCGAGGAACACCTGCGGCTCAACCTCGAGCTTCAGGCCGACGTCGAGGTAGTTCACCGACTCGGAGACGAAGCCCGTGGCGCCCGCCGTGGTGGTGATCACCGGCACCTTGTCGCCGATGTGGATGCGCGCCTTCTCGCGGTTCTTGGCGCGGATCCTCGGGTTGGCGAGGATGTTGTTGCGGCCAATCTGCTGGCGCAGGTTGAAGACGATCATCGGGTCGGGCACCGTGACGCGCACGAGGCCGCTCGAGAAGTGGGTCGCTTCCGTGCCGGTGATCTTGCCCGGGACGTTTTCCGCGCCCTGCAGGCCGATGCCGACCGAGCCGGGCCACTGGATGCCGGCGTTGGCAAGATCGTTCGAGCCCACCTCCAGCACCTCGACTTCCAACATGACTTCAGGCTCGCTCTTGTCCTGGTTGGCGATCAGCTTCTCCGCCATGCGGATCGCCTCGGGCGTGTCGCGCATCACCAGCAGGTTCAGCTTCTCGTCGATGAAGAGGTCGCGCGTCTTCACCAGCTGGCGCACCATGTTGGCGGTCGCCTTCACGTCGGCGTTCGCCAGATAGAACGAGCGCACCACCAGGTCCTTGTAGTCGCGGCTCTTCGCGGGCGTGTTCGGATAGATGAGGATGGTGTTGTCGTTCATCACCTTGCGCTCGAGCTGGTTGGTGACCAGCACGAAGCGGATCACCTCCTCGATGGAGGTGTCGCGCGCGAATACGGTTGTCTTGACGTCCGGCTGCACGTCCTTGTCGAAGATGAAGTTGAGCCCGGTCTGGCGCGAGATCAGCTCGAACACCGTGCGCAGCGGCGCGTCGCGGAACTCCATGGTGATCGGCTTCTTCAGCGCCGCGTTCAGCTTCGGCGTCAGCGTCTCCTTGACGGTCTTCTCCTCGATACGGCGGGAGAGCGCGCGCGCCTCCTTGTTCTGCGGGCTCTGCGCCAGCACGTCGCGCAGCTTGTCCTGCGCCTGGGCTACCTGGCCGTTCTTGAAGGCTTCGTTCGCTTCCGTCAGCGTGCGTCGCTGCTCGCCGTCGATCCGCAGCGCCTCGAGCGAGCTTTTGGCGCGCTGGTTCTGCGGATCGATGCGCAGCACCCGGCCATAGGCCTCGGCCGCGCGCTCGAGGGCGCCCGCGCCGCGGGCGTTGTCGCCCAGCGCGAGGTAGCGCTCGGCGCTCGCCTGCTTGTGGCGCAGGTAATAGTTGCGCAGCTCGACGTCGTCCGGATGCGCCTTCACTTCCTGCTCGAGGCGGGCGAGGCCCTGCTCCTCGTTGCCGGTCTCGACTTCGATCCGTGCCTGTCGGAAGTTCTGTTCGCTGGCGCACGCCACGAGGACGAGCGCCAGGGTGATGAGTGCGAGGAGTTTCTTCATAGCGTGAGGGTCTGTTTCGCTTTCATGGGCAAATAGGTGAAGACGATCTCCGCGTCGGTGACCTTCTCGACGCGGTAGTCGCCGATGCGGTCGCCGGCGGCGACCGCCACGCTCTCGTTTCCGTTCATCAGGAAGACCGCGAGCTTGTCGCCGTCCTGCATTCTTCCGATGTAGCGGAAGGGCAGCGGCGGCACGGTCGGCTTGGCGGCGGCTTGTGCCTGCGCCGGGACCACCGGCGAGAAGTTGCGCGGCGCAAAGGCGTCCACCTTTGACTCCTGCGCATCGCTACCCTGGGTGCGCTCCTCGAGCTTGCCGAGGTTGATGTCCTCGAGCGCCGGCAGGCGCGTCTCGATGCGCGCGGCAGGCTCGCGCACCGGGGTGTAGGTGCGGCTTTCGCGGCCGGCCACCACGGAGGCGAGGGCGCTGACCGCGGCGACGCCGGCAAGAACGTGCTTGACGACCGGCTTCATGGCTTCACCATATGGAGAGTGAGGCGCAGCTCCGCCTGCACGGTGCCGTCGCGCCGGTTCTCGCGCTTGAGCGAGATCTGGTCGAGCGAGAGCACCGGGACTTCGGCGAGCGAGCGCTTCAGGAACTCGCGCATCTGCGAATAGCTGCCGGTGAGCGGCAGCACGATCTCGTAGCGCTCGAGCTTGCCGCCGGGGGCGCTTTGCGATTTGTAGCTCGCCTGCGCCAGCTCGACGCCGGTCGAGTGGCCGATGGCGTAGAGCTTCGCCAGCCAGTCGGTGGTCTGCTCGGGCTTGCGCAGATAGTCGTACACCGCCGCCAGCTTCGCGCCGCTGTTGGCGGCGGGCGCCGCGCGGTTCTCGATCATGTCGGCCTTGGCGGCGAGCACGCGGCTCTGCTCCTTGAGCGGCTGCAGCACCAGCGTCATGAACGCGCCCGCGACCACGAACAGCGCGAGCGCCACCATGCCCATGGCGCCGAGCTGGTCGCGCAACCGGTAGAGCTGCTCCGTGACGCGCCGCTTCATCGCTTCACCTCGTTCCAGGCGGCCGAGATCGAGAAGGAGACCGGGCGCTGCGGGTCGTTCTGCCGCACCTCGTGTCGCACCAGCTGCACGTGCGAGAGCGTGTCGGCCTGGCTGAGATTCAGCACGTAGCCGAGCGCGGCGAGGTAGTCCTTGCTGTCGCCAGAGATTTTCACCGTGCCGCTCTTGGTATCGGGCTCGATGGCGAGCAGCGCCACCTGGTCGCTCGCCGCCGCCTCGAGCGCGGCGAAGAGCTTCGGCCAAGGCAGCGCCAGGCGTTCCACCGTGTCGCGCGCGAGCGCCACTTCCTCGGCCGAGGCGGGAGCCGCGGGCGGCTTCCCCGGCTGCGCGCGCGCGACGATCGACTCGTTTTCCTTCACCGAGCGCAGAAGGCCGGCGTAGCTGAACGCCATGTCGCCGGCAAGGCCGATCGCCACGGCAAGCAGCACCCGTCCCGCCCAGCGCGAGCGCTGGGCGCGGCGGATGAAATCGAGTTCGATACGTTGCATAAGACTCCTTGTCTAAACGGGGTTCCCGCTTTCGCGGGAACGACGGCTAGCGTGCTACTCCGCCGCGAGCGCGAGCTCGCGGTACGCGA
>JAEKLK010000242.1 GCA_019509895.1 Betaproteobacteria bacterium
ACCGAAATCATCAAGTGCGCAGAAGCGTATCTCTAGCCGGCGGCGCGAAGCGCGGCAGCCCCTCGGGCGGCCGCGGCGCCGCGGCCGAAAAGTCCATCGGCACGTAGAAGTCGCTTTTTCCCCGCCGTACCAGGAGCGCGAGGCTGCCGCCGGACTGCGCGGCGACCAGGCGCGCGAAATCCTCGATCGTGCGGAGCCGCTGCTCGTTCACCGCGTAGACGATGTCGCCGACGCGCAGGCCGGCGCGCTCGGCGAGCGAGCCAGCCTTCACCACCGAGAGGCCATACGGAAGTCCGCTCGCGCGCAGCGCTTCCGAGGGCAGCTCGCGCAGGCTTAAGCCGAGTGCCGTCGGGCTCTCGATCGTCACCTGGCGAAGCGGCGGGGCTTCGCTGTCGCACGCCGCGAGCAGAAGGACGACCGCGAGCACGAGGGCTCTCATGGCGAGCAGGATTCAGCAAAAGTCGAACCCGGGCTTGGCGGGACTGACGCTTGCAGCATTCGCGGCGTTATCCCTACCGGAGGTGTTCCCATGGCAGTTGCAACTCCCTATCACGATCGGCGCACGCACGAGCGGCGGCGCATTGCCTATCCCGGCCTGTTCGGCGCCGAAGGCATGCGCGTCTCTTGGGGCGGCATCTTCGGCGGCGTGCTGGTAGCCGTCGGTACGCTGCTCCTGCTCGCGGCACTCGGTGTCGCGGTGGGCATTACAGCGGTCGATCCATCGCAGGCGGATGCTTCGAAGCTCGGCATCGGCGCCGGCATCTGGGCCGGCGTCTCGCTGCTGGTCGCGCTTTTCGTCGGCGGCCTGGTATCGACGCGCATTGGTGCCACCTTCGACGGCAGCACCGGCTTCTTCTCCGGCTTTCTCGTGTGGACTGTCTCGCTACTGCTGGTCGCTTATCTCGCGGCAAGCGGCGTGAGCTCGCTCGCGAGCGGCGCCTTCAGCCTCATGGGCGGCAGCGCGCAGCAGCTGGTGGAGCAAGCGGGGCAGAAGGCGCAGGAGATGGCGCAGAACCCGCAGGCGGTGCAGGAAAAGGCTCAGGAGAAGGCGCAGGAAGCCAAGCCGCAGGCGAGCCGCGGCGCCTGGATCACATTCGGCGCGCTAATACTGTCGCTCGGTGCGGCGGTCGGGGGCGCGATGGCCGGTCGTCGGCGCACGCCACGCGAGCGCTCAACCTAGCTCGACCGGTACGTAAAGCGCGGCCTCGCCGCGGCGCACGAGCAGGGCGACCATTTCGCCCTTCCGGCGCCCGGCGAGGAGTTTCTCGAACTCCTGCCTGCTCGCGAAGGGGCGTTGGTTGACGCCGACGATCACGTCGCCGGGCTGCAGGCTGCTTCCCGGACCGGCGCGGCTGGCGACTTCGACGACGACGAGCCCGTAGTCGACGCCCAGAGCGGTGCGCTCGCCCGGCATGAGCTCGCGCACGGCCATGCCGAGGCGCGCATCCTTCTGCTCCGGCGGCGCCTGGCGAGCGATGGCGCCCCGCTCGGCCGGCACTTCGCCGACGCGCAGCTCGAGCGTCTGCTTCTTGCCTTCGCGCCATATGCCGAGGTGCGCCAGGCTGCCCGGCGCGCTCGCCGCCACGAGACGCGGCAGCTCGCTCGGGTCGTCGATCGTCTCGCCGTTCCATTCGAGCACCACGTCGCCCATGCGCGCGCCGGCACGCTGCGCCGGGCCGCCCTTCTCGAGGCTGACGATCGCCGCGCCGCCGGTGGACGCCAGGCCGAAGGAGCGCGCCAGCTCTTGCGTCATCGGCTGCACGCCGATGCCGATGCGGCCGCGCGTCACCTTGCCCCGCTCCTGGAGCTGGCGCGAGACGTCCATCGCCACCTCGATCGGGATGGCGAATGAGACGCCCATGTAGCCGCCGGTTCCGCTGTAAATCATGGAATTGATGCCGACCACCTCGCCGTGCAGGTTGAGGAGCGGCCCGCCCGAGTTGCCGGGGTTCACCGCCACGTCGGTCTGGATGAATGGCACGTACATCTCATCGGGCAGCGAGCGGCCCTTGGCGCTGACGATGCCGGCGGTGATCGTGTTGGCGAAGCCGAACGGCGAGCCGATCGCCGCCACCCAGTCTCCGGGCTCGACGCGTGAGGAGTCGCCGAGCCGGGCGATCGGCAGGTCGGCAGCGTCGACCTTGATGAGCGCCACGTCGCTTCGCTTGTCCACGCCAACCACTTTCGCCTTGAACTCGCGCTTGGCGTCGGCCAGCCGCACCGTCACGTCGTCGAACTCGGCCACCACATGCGCGTTGGTGAGGATGTAGCCGTCGGCGCTGACGATGAAGCCCGAGCCCAGGCCCTGGCGCGCCGGGGCGCGCTCCGGCGCGTCGGGCGCGAACCGGCGATAGAACTCGGAGAGCGGGTCGTTCGCCGCCGGCGCCGAGCCGCCAGCGGCGGCGGTGGTCTGCGCCTTGCGCGTCGAGATGACGTTTACCACCGACGGTCCGGCGGCCTTCATCAGACTGTTGAAGTCGGGCAGGCTGCGCGTCTGGCCCTGCGCGTCAAAGCCGACGAGCGTGAGCAGCAGGATGAACGCGAAGATGAGCTTGTCGAGCGTCAGCGACTGCATGGATGCTTCTCGACCGTCTGGCTGACGCGCTGCGGCACCGGCTCGCCGTCGGCCCAGGTGCGAAGGAGGGCGTCGATCAGGTCGTGCCGCGGCGCGCGCGCCACCAGCCGGTCGTTCAGCTGCAACGTCACCCCGGGTCCCGGCGCATAAGCGACCGTTACCCGATCGCCGACCGAGAGCTCGCGCCAGGCGGTGCGCACGGCGTCGAACGAGGTGCCGTCGAGCTGCGCCTGGAGCGTCTCGCGCCATTTCTTCGGTAGTTCCTTCGGCAGGAAGGCTTTGGACAGAATCTGCACATGCACCGCCTTGGGCTGCCGCGGATCCTGCAGGGCGTTTACCGGAGAAGCGCGCGGCGGCACGTAGAGCGCCGCAGCGTAGTGGTGGATCCAGAGCGTATCGCGCGTGGCGCAGCTCGCGGCCGGAAGTTGCTGGTTGCCGACACGCATCGCCGAAGGCACCTGTAGCGCGGTGGCCGGGATGAAGGCCAGCGCTGTGGCGAGCGCCATGACCAGCGTCACAAACAGCTTCACCACCCGCGTCTTGCAAATTGCGCGCCCGTTCGCGGCACGCCGCCCGGCGCTGTAAAAAGGCACCGGCGCACGTAATTCCGGGAACGAAACGTGCCTGTGCGGAACGCCGTGAGGCGCATCCTGCTTTGGCTCCCGGTTCTCGCCGCCTGCGCGGCGCCCGCGGCGCCCGACGCCCAATTGGCGCTGGCGAGCAGCGCCGTGGAGCAGGCGGCGCCGGTCGCCATGGAGTACGCCGCGCCGGAATGGACGGCGGCGCGCGAGCTTGCCGAGCAGGCCGAAGTCGACGCCAAGTACGCTCAGGCGCTCGCCGAACACGAGCGGGCGGGTGCGCGATGAGCCGCGCCGCCGGATTCGTCCTCCTGCTGCTTTCTGCCTGCGTGGCCACGCCGCCGGACGCGCCGCAACTGGAGCAGGCGCGCGCGGTCTACGAGGCGGCGCGCGCCGATCCGGAGGTGGCGGAGAACGCGCCGGCGGAGCTGGAGCTCGCCGGTCGGGCGCTCGCCGACACCGAGCGCGCAGCGCCGGGCGAGCGTACGCACCGTGCCTATCTCGCCGAGCAGCGCGCGCGCATCGCGCGCGAGACCGCGCATGCGCGCCTCGCCGAGCGCGAGAGCGCCGAGGTGCGGCTGCGCGACGCCGAGGAAGCGCGCGATCGCGCGCAATCGCGTGCCCGGGAAGTCGAGGAGGCGCGCGACATGAACGACCGCCTCGCCGCGCAGTTGCGGCGGCTGCAGGCCCAGGTGGCCGAGCTGCAGGCGCGTGAGACCGAGCGCGGCTGGATCCTGACCCTGGCCGGCGATCTCCTTTTCGACGTTGGCAGGGCGTCGCTCAAGCCCGGCGGCCGCCGCGCGCTTGCCAACCTCGCGCGCTTCATGCGCGAGCATCCCGAGCGCAAGATCGTTATCGAGGGCTTTACCGACGACCGCGGCCCACGCGAGGCAAACCAGCGGCTCTCCGAGCGCCGCGCCGCCGCGGTGCGCGACGCGCTGGTGCAGGAAAGCGTGGAGCCCGAGCGCATCGCGGTGCACGGCTACGGCGGCGCCTATCCGGTCGCGAGCAACGACGATGCAGCGGGCCGGCAGCTCAACCGCCGAGTGGAGATCCTGATCGGTGAGACGGTGGGCCGCGCAGCCACCGGTGGAACGCGCAAGCCCGGATCAGCCGCGCGCTAGGGTTTCCTGACCGGCGTCCACGAAGGCGAGAAGCCACGCGCCGAGCGCGAAGAGCACGATCACCGAGAGGATCGAGAGGCGCGGGCTGCCCGTCGTGTAACTCACCGTGCCGACGAGAATCGGGCCGATGATGGCGGCGAATTCGCCGAGCATGTTGTAGAAGCCAAAGAACTCGCCGGCGCGCTCCGCTGGCACGAGCCGCGCGAAATACGAGCGGCTGAGGAGCTGCACGCCGCCCTGCACCAGGCCGACCAGTCCCGCGACCAGATAGAACTCGAGCGGGCTCGTCATGAAGGTCGCGTAGATAGAGACGAATACGTAGACGGCAAGCCCGATGAAGATCACGCGGCGGGGGCCGATGCGCGCGCCGAGCCTGCCCGCGAGCAGCGCCGCGGGCGCGCCGACGAACTGCACCAGCAGCACGGCGAGGATCAGGTCGGCGGTGCCGAAGCCGATCGATTTGCCGTAGTCCACCGCCATCTGGATCACCGTGTTCACGCCATCGATGTACACCCAGTAGGCGGCGAGGAACATGAACACCGGCTTGTAGGAGCGGATATGGCGAAACGTTTCGCGGAACTGCACCAGACCCTCGCGCGCCGAAGTGAGGAGCGACACGCGGGCCGCCGCGTGCGGCGATGCCGGCACGAGGAAGAGGAGCGGCAAGGAGAAGAGCGCCCACCACAGCGCCGCGAGCACGAGGAGCAGACGCACCGCGCTCGCCGCGTCGGCGATGCCGAACCAGTGCGGCTTGAGCGTCATCGCCACGCCGAGCGCGAGGAAGATGCCGCCGCCGAGATAGCCGGCGAAATAGCCGATGGCGGAGGTGATGTCGAGCTTGCCTGGCTCCGCAACCGTGACCAGCATCGAGTCGCCGAAGACGTTGCCCCAGAAGTAGCCGATCGAGGCGAGAACGTAGAACGCCACCGCGAGCTGCCATTCGCCCTTTCCCACCCAGTGCAGCGCGAGGAGCGCCGCGGCACCGAGGAACGCCGAGGCGATGAGGAAGCGCTTCGCATAGCCGCCGCGATCGGCGATTGCGCCGAGCATCGGCGCGCTGATCGCGACGATCAGGCTGGCGATGGAATTCGCCAACCCCAGGCGAAAGGTGCTCACCGTCACGTCGGCGCCGGAGCTCCAGTAATCCTTGAAGAAAATCGGGAAGAACACGGTGATGATCGAGGTCGTGAAGGCATGGTTGCCCCAGTAATAGGACGCCCAGCCCCACACCGCGCGCCGCGCCATCAGCGGCGCTTCGCCTTGAGTTCGGCTTGATGTGCCTCCAGCCGCGGCAGGAACGCACGCCGCCGCTCGAGGCTCGCCGGCGGCCAATACTTCTCGCGCTCGTAGTACGCCGGCACCGCCGGCATGCCCGGTGGAATGATCACCCACGGCTGCTTGGAGGCCGTGAAGATATGGATGTCGGGCGGCAGTGCGTCCGGATTGTCGAGCGTGCCGACGCGCACGAAGCTGAGGATCGTCCCGGCGCCGGCGTAGTGACTCCAGAGCGCGAGGCGACACCGCGGGCAGCGCGCGATCGTCTGTCCCATGCCGCTCTGCGAGGGCGTGTCGACGAGCTCAGGCTTTGCCGCGAGCGGCGTGACGCGCTCCGTTTCGATCAGCGCGTTTAGCGCGAAGGAGGCGCCGGTTTCGCGCTGGCACCAGCGGCAGTGGCAGCAGTGGACGAAGAGCGGCGCACTTTCCATGCGATAGCGCACCGTGCGGCAGTCGCAGCCGCCTTCCAGCGGAAAGCTCATCGCGCCTGCGTCGCCGGCCGGATTTCCACGGTATCGCCCACCGTGAGCGTCCCCGGGCGCAGGACACGCGCATAAAGCCGGCTCCAGCCCGGGTGCTGTTTCTCCGCGACGCGCGCGAAGCGGCCGTCGCTGAAATAGGGTCTCAGGTTCGCGCAAGGCGCGGCGTACGAAGTGAGCTCGAGCAGCACCGCACCCGCCTCGAGCACGGCGCCCGGCGTCATGCGGCTCCAGTCGACGCCGGCGAGCGTGACGTTCTCGCCGAGCGCGCCGGGCGCGACCGGATGGCCTTCGGCCCGCAGCGCGTCCAAGCGCTCCAGCGAGTAGAGCGAGACGGCGCGCTGCGGTCCGCCGTGGAACCGGCGGTCGCGCTGGCGGTCTCCGGCGATGCCGTTCGTGCGCACTTCGCAGGTCGCGACCGGCAATTTCGGCACGCCGCCGTTCGACAGGTTGAGCGAATGGATCTTCATCGGCGGGCAAGTGTAAACGTCTGGGAATTACGTCACCGTCGGCCGGTCGTCGGGAATGCCGGCGGGCGCTTTCCGGTATAGTCTTTCGCCGATGCAACAAGCAGTTAAGACGCCGACGGGAGAGGCGCGCGCCGAGCAGCGGCTGATCCTTTCCGACATGCTCGACTGGCTGATCGCCGACAAGCTGGTCGACGCGTCGGCGGCGGAAGGCCTGAAGAAAGAGCGCCGCTACTACCGCGGCGGGGTGCACCCGCTCGCGATCATTGCCGACCAGAAGTGGCGCACGGCGACGGCGCCGCCGAAGCTGCTCTCGCTTGAGGCGCTCACCGAGTGGCTGGCAAAGCGCGTCGGCATGGACTACCTGCACATCGATCCGTTGAAGATCGACTTCGCCGCCGTCACCGAGGTCATGAGCTCGGCCTACGCGACGCGCTTTCGCATCCTGCCGGTCGCGGTGAACACCAAGGAAGCGACCATCGCCACCGCCGAGCCGTACGTGCGCGAGTGGGAGACGGAGCTCGCGCGGATCATCAAGCGCGAGATCCGGCGCGTCATCGCCAGCCCGGCCGACATCGAGCGCTACCAGGTCGAGTTCTACAACCTCGCGAAATCGATCAAGGGCGCCGGCAAGGCCGCCACCGGCGGTAGCGGCCTCTCCAACTTCGAGCAGCTGGTCGAGCTCGGCAAGGACAAGCAGCTCGACGCCAACGACGCGCACATCGTGCGCATCACCGACTGGCTGTGGCAATACGCCTTCGAGCAGCGCGCGAGCGACATCCATGTCGAGCCGCGCCGCGAGATGGGCATCGTGCGCTTTCGCATCGACGGCGTGCTGCACCAGGTCTACCAGATTCCGGCCGCGGTGCTGGTCGCCATGACCAGCCGCATCAAGATCCTCGCGCGCATGGACGTGGTGGAGAAGCGCCGGCCGCAGGACGGGCGCATCAAGACGCGCACCATCGCCGGCGAGGAGGTGGAGCTTCGCATCTCGACCCTGCCGACCGCGTTCGGCGAGAAGCTGGTGATGCGCATTTTCGACCCGGAAGTGCTGGTGCGCGACTTCGCCGAGCTCGGTTTCTCGGAGGACGACGCGCGCCGCTGGCAGGAGATGACCAACCGGCCCAATGGCATCGTGCTGGTCACCGGACCGACCGGCTCGGGCAAGACCACCACGCTCTACTCGACGCTCAAGACGCTCGCGACGCCCGACGTCAACGTCTGCACCATCGAGGACCCGATCGAGATGGTCGAGGGCTCGTTCAACCAGATGCAGGTGCAGCACCAGATCGACCTCGGGTTCGCCGACGGCGTGCGTGCGCTCATGCGCCAGGACCCGGACATCATCATGGTCGGCGAGATCCGCGACCTCGAGACCGCGGAGATGGCGGTGCAGGCGGCGCTCACCGGCCACCTGGTGCTTTCGACACTGCATACCAACGATGCGCCGAGCGCGGTGGCACGGCTGCTCGAGCTCGGCGTGCCGCCCTATCTCCTCAGTGCGACGCTGAACGGCGTCATGGCGCAGCGCCTGGTGCGCACCCTGTGCAAGCACTGCAAGCAGAAGTTCGAGCTCAACCGCGCGGAGGACCAGCAGGCGTGGCAGGCACTGGTCTCGCCCTGGACCTCGAAGCAGCCCGCCAGGCTCTATAAGCCGGTGGGCTGCCTCGAATGCCGCATGACCGGCTTCACCGGCCGCATCGGCATCTACGAGACCCTGGTGCTCACGCCCGCGTTCAAGGCGCTCGTGGGTGCGAGCCCCGACCTCGCGCGGCTGCGCGACCAGGGAGTGAAGGACGGCATGAAGCCGCTTCGCATCAGCGGCGCCATGAAGGTCGGCGCCGGCCTGACGACCATCGAAGAAGTGCTCAAAGTCGCGCCGCCGTTGCGCAACGGCGCGGCGTAGCGTCGTGCTCGCCGACGCGCTGCTGCTGGTCGCGGCAGGCTCGGCTTGCATCGTCTACCTCGTCATGGCGGTGCTCGCGCGCCGGCGCGAGCGCGAGCTCGCCCGTTCGCGCGCGCACGAGGCGCGGCTGAAGAGCCTGACCGAGCTTTCCGCCGACTGGTTCTGGGAGACCGACGCCGAGCACTGCATCACCTGGCTCTCGGGCGGTGGCCCGGTGGCAACGCTCTTCGGCGATACGCCGACCTTCG
>JAEKLK010000243.1 GCA_019509895.1 Betaproteobacteria bacterium
GCTGATCGTCCTTTTCCACTTCTTTGCGCCACTCGCCATCCTGCTTTCGCGCGACGCGAAGCGCTCTGCGTTCTTCCTCGGCTCGTTCGCCGCGGCGCTCCTGGTGAGGCACGCCCTAGACGTCTACTGGCTGATCGCGCCTTCCGTGCGACCCTCGGGCTTCGCCATCGCCTGGCTCGATCCGGTGGCGCTGGCCGGACTCGGTGCGCTGTGGTGGCTCGCGTGGAGGCCTGCGCGTGCCTGAGCGTAGCGACATCAGCGCGCGCGGCCTGGGCGTCGGAGCCGCTATCGTCGCCGGCGGGATCGCCGCCGCGCTCGGCGCCGCCGCGCTCGTGACATGGCTCGTAGCGGCGCCGGCCACGGGGCCGAGCGATGGCGAGCCGCCGAAGATCGAAGGCGCTCGCCTCCAGAGCTCGCCGCACGAGGATCTGCAGGCCTTCCTGCGGCAGAAGAACGAGCGGCTCTCGAGTTCCGGACCGCTCGACGGCGAGCACGTTCACATCCCGATCGATCAGGCGATGCGCATCCTCGCGAAGGGACGCGATCGGTTAGAACACTCGCGCTCGTGCTGCTGCTCGCCGCGCCGGCGGTCTTCGCAGACATCGATGTGGCGTTCGCCCCGCATCCCGGCGCGATCGTTCCGGGCGACGCCGCCTTCCGCGAAGGCCGGCTCGGTGACTACTACGGCGGTGCGCCGGTCGTCCTGGTGCTCGGTTACCTCGGCTGCGTGAATCTTTGCGGCACAACGCTCAGCGGCGTCGCCGAAGCGCTGCACGAGACAGGACTTACGCCCGAGCGCGACTACCGCGCGCTCTTTATGAGCGTCGACCCGCGTGATGAGAACGCTCGGCCGGAGCACCGGCAAGGCTGGCATTTCCTGACCGGCGCCGCCGCTGCCTCGAGGGTCGCCGCCGCAGTCGGCTTTCGCTACTACTATGAGAACGACACCGGGCAGTTCGCGCATCCGGCGGGATTCGTCGTGCTGACGCCGCAGGGCAGGCTCGCGCGTTATTTCGAAGGCGTTCGCTTCGATGCGCGCGAGCTGCGCCAGGCGCTCACCGGCGCCGCCCGCGGCGAAACGCAAAGCGCGTGGCAGCGACTGGTGCTCGTGTGCTTCCACGATCCGCTTGCCGGGCGCAACACGCCGGCGGTGATGATGGCCGTGCGCATCACGATGGCGCTGCTGCTCGCGGGGGCGGCGGTCTTCGCCTGGAGACACTGGCGATGAGATGGCTGCCGGTCGCCGCCTCCGACACGGCGGCGCGCGTCGATCTGCTCTTCTATTCGATGGTCGTGATCACCGGCGTGGTGGCGCTCGGCGTGTTCGTGCTGATGATCTACTTCTGCGTGCACTACCGCGCCGGGTCGGGCGCCGACCGCGCGAATCCGCCACCGCGCAAGAAATGGCTCGAGCTCGGCTGGACTCTTACGCCGCTCGCCATCTTTATCGGCATCTTCGTCTGGGCAGCGGTGGTGTACGCGTGCTTTTACCGCCGCGGGGATGATGCCATGACCATCTTCGTCGTCGGCAAGCAGTGGATGTGGAAGGCCGAGCACGCCAACGGCCGGCGCGAGATCGACGAGCTGCACCTGCCGCTCGGCCAGCCGGTGCGCATCGTGCTCTCCACGGAGGACGTCATCCACAGCTTCTATGTCCCGGCTTTCCGCATCAAGCAGGACGCGGTGCCCGGCCGCTACACCTCGATTCGTTTCACGCCGACGCGCGAAGGCGAGTATTGGCTGCATTGCGCCGAGTACTGCGGCACCGATCACGCGCGCATGGGCGGCAAAGTGGTCGTGATGGCACCGACGGCGTTCGCGCAGTGGCTCGAGCGCGGCAGCGGGAACGCCTCGCTCGCCGCGCAAGGCTTCGAGCTTTTCCGCCAGCTCGGCTGCAGCGGCTGCCACGTGAATTCGACGGTGCACGCGCCCGACCTCACCGGCGTCTATGGCCGCACGATCCATCTTTCGGACGGGCGCACGCTGATCGCGGACGAGGCGTATCTGCGCGACTCGATCCTCCTGCCCAAGCGCGACGTGGTCGCGGGCTACGAGCCGATCATGCCAAGCTTCCAGGGCCAGCTCGACGAAGGCCAGCTCTACGCGCTCATCACGTACCTGAAGGAGAACCGTTGATGGCGACGCCATTCGTGCCGCAGGCGATCGGAATTCGGGCTCCGTCCCCGAATTGGCCAGGGTATTTGGGCGAGGGCTACACGCTGCGCTCGTGGCTCGTCACGCACGACCACAAGCGCATCGCCATCCTTTACATGCTGGCGATCACGGCGTTCTTCTTCGTCGGTGGCGCGGCGGCAACCATGATGCGCCTGGAGCTCGCCACGCCGCAGGCCGATCTCGTCTCGGCCGAAACCTACAACAAGCTCTTCACCATTCACGGCGTGGTCATGGTGTGGTTCTTCCTAATCCCGTCGATACCGTCGGTGCTCGGCAACTTTCTCGTGCCGCTGATGATCGGCGCGAAGGACATGGCGTTTCCGCGCCTGAACCTCGCCTCCTGGTACATCTATGTGCTGGGCGGCATCTTCACCGTCGCCGCGCTGATCGCGGGCGGCGTCGATACCGGCTGGACGTTCTACACGCCCTACTCCACGCGGTTCTCCGACAGCAACGTGATCCTCGTCATCCTCGGCGTGTTCATCGTCGGCTTCTCGTCGATTCTCACCGGCCTCAACATCGTCGTCACCACGCACAAGCTGCGCGCGCCGGGGCTGACGTGGTTCCGCCTGCCGCTTTTCGTCTGGGCGAATTACGCGACGAGCCTCATCCTGCTGCTCGCGACGCCGGTGCTGGCAATGACGCTGACGCTCGTCGGGCTCGAGCGCTTCTTCGGCATCGGCATCTTCGACCCGGCGCTCGGCGGCGACCCGCTCCTCTTCCAGCACCTCTTCTGGTTCTACTCGCACCCGGCGGTCTACATCATGGTGCTGCCGGCGATGGGCGTGGCGAGCGAGATCATTCCCTGCTTCGCGCGCCGCACGGTGTTCGGCTACCACTTCATGGCCTATGCCATCTTCGGCATCGCCTCGATCGGCTTCCTCGTCTGGGGCCATCACATGTTCGTCTCCGGCCAGTCGATGTACGCGGGCATGGTGTTCTCCATGCTCTCCTTCATGGTGGCCATCCCGTCGGCGATCAAGGTATTCAACTGGACGGCAACGCTCTACAAGGGCTCGATCTACTTCTCGGCGCCGATGCTGTATGCGCTCGGCTTCGTCGGCCTCTTCACCATCGGCGGGCTGACCGGCCTTTTCCTCGCCTCGCTCGCGCTCGACGTGCACCTCACCGACACCTACTTCGTCATCGCGCACTTCCACTACATCATGGTCGGCGGCTCGGTGATGATGTACCTCGGCGCGCTGCACTTCTGGTGGCCGAAGATTTCGGGCCGCATGTATCCGGAGATCCTGGCCCGCATCGCCGCGCTCACCATCTTCTTTGGCTTCAACCTGACCTTCTTTCCGCAGTACCTGCTCGGCTGGCTCGGCATGCCGCGGCGCTACCACGAATACCCGCCGGAGCTACAGGTGCTCAACCTCTTCTCCTCGGCGGGGGCCGCGGTGCTCGCGGTGGGCTACCTGTTGCCGCTTTTCTATCTCGCCTGGTCGCTCTTCTGGGGCAAACGCGCACCGGCCAACCCCTGGGGTGCGACCGGTCTCGAATGGCAGACCGCCTCGCCGCCGCCGAAGCACAACTTCGAGCAGGAGCCGGTCGTCACCCAAGGACCCTATGCCTACGACCCAGTTCGATAGCACGCTGGAGCGGCGCGAATCGGGGCTGCTCGGCATGTGGGCATTCATCGCCACCGAGCTGATGTTCTTCGGGCCCCTTTTCTTCGGCTACGTGCACGCGCGGGTCTCGCAGCACGACGCGTTCGCCTCGGGCAGCCACCACATGCATGTCCGCTCTTGCTGACCAGCAGCTTGACCATGGCGCTCTCGGTGCAGGCGGCGAAGAACACCGAACACGCCTCGCTCAGGCGCTGGCTCGTCGTCACGGCGCTCCTCGGTGCCGGCTTCCTCGGCGTGAAGGGCATCGAATACGGCATGGAATTCGGCGAGGCGGCGAACGCGCAGGGTGCGCAGGCCCGCTTTTACTTCCTCTACTTCGCGATGACCGGGCTGCACGCAGTGCACCTGACGATCGGCATCGGCATCGTCGCCTGGCTCTGGCGCCATGCGAAGCGCTTCGGGGCCGCGTATCATGCGCCGGTCGAGGTAAGCGGCCTCTACTGGCACTTCGTCGACATCGTCTGGGTGTTCCTTTACCCGATGTTCTATCTCATCGAGCGCTACAGCAAATGAGCTACGTCCTCACCTGGTTCGCGCTGATGGTGCTGCTCGCGCTGACCTTCGGCAGCTCGTACATCCCCATGGGCCCCTGGAACACCGTGGCCAACATGGCGATCTCCTGCGCCAAGGGGCTCCTCATCGCCCTCTTCTTCATGCATCTGCGCCACGCCGGCGCGCTGCTGCGCATCGCGGCGCTCACCGGCGTCGTGTGGCTGGCGCTGCTCTTCGGCCTGTCCTTTAGCGATTACGCGACGCGCAGCATCTCGCCCGCGCCGTGCTCGGCGCCGCGATGAGTCGCGCCCTCGCCATCGTCATCATCGTGGCGCTCGCGCTGCTCGTGCTGTTCGCCGCCATGAACTGGACGGCCCTGACCGCGCCGACCTCGCTCAGCTTCCTCGGTGCGCGGGCCGAGGCGCCGCTCGGCCTGCTGCTGGTCGCCGTGGCGAGCGCGTTTGCGCTGCTTTCATTCCTCTACGGGGCACTACAGCGCACCGCCATGCTGCTCGAGGCGCGCCGGCTCGCGCAGGCGCTGGAGGCGCAGCGCCGGCTTGCGGAGGACGCGGAAGCGTCGCGCCTCAACGAGCTGCGTGCGGATATGCAGCGCGAGCTGGCCGAGGTGCGAAAGACCATTGAAGAATCGGCGAATGGTCTATTTGCCGCCATCGGCGAGCTGCGCGAGCGGCTGGAACAGCGGCCCTAGCGGCCTTTAACGGGGTTTTCAGCCCGGCGCTTGAGCTCCTGCAGCACGTCCTTCACCATCGTGCCGCCTTTTTGCACCGCCGAGCGCAGCTCTTCGGGCGTGACATGCAGTCGCTCGGCCCAGCGCACTATGTCCTCCGCTTCGACGCGAGCTTCGGGATCCTCGCGCTCAGCGTGGGGCTGCATCAGCTTTTCTTCACGTAAGCGACACACCAGCCGCTCGGGCTGATCGACCCGTCGACCACCTTGCAGCCGCCCGGCGCGCCGGGCTTGGGCCCGGCGATGAACTGCATGCAGGTGTCGCAGCGCTGACCATTCTTCGGCTGATCCTGGTACTGCATCGCCTGCTTGCTGGCCTTGGCCTGCGCCCGCGCCAGCCACGGCGCGGCGGCGACTCCGGTAACGAGCGTCTTAAGCACAATGCGGCGGTATGGCTTCATCGCGGTCTCCTTTCGCAGGTTGACCGCGAGGCGCAAGCGCCGTTCCCTTAGGGTCAGCGGGCGCTTGGGACGGTGGTGAACTCGTCGGGCGAGATGCGCCCGTCGCGATTGCGGTCCACCGCGGCCCAGTTGTCCTGCCGGCCACGCGCGCTCCACAGCTCGTCGCCGGTCAGATAACCGTCGCCGTTGCGATCGAGCTCGCGAAAGAGCCGCCGCGCAGCGGCCGGATCCTCGCGCGCAGGCGCGCTCGCGCCGACGGCCGCCGAGCTCGCGGGCGCAGCGCGCGCTGAAGAAGTGGCAGCCTCCTGCGGCGCGGCCGACCCGGGGGAAGCCTGCGGTTGGTTGGCGGATTGGGCGAACGCCGTCGCGGCGCAGACGGCGACGAGCGCGGCAAGGACGGATTTCATCAGCATGATCATCCCCGCATGGGAGCAAAAATTGCACCGCACCGCGTGATGCTTAAGAGGGATGAGGGCATGTGCCGAGTGGTGGTAGTGACGGGCGCCTCGGCCGGCGTCGGACGCGCTACGGCGCGGCTTTTCGGCGCGCGCGGCTGGCGCGTCGCCCTGCTCGCACGAGGGATCGACGGCCTCGAGGCGGCGAAGCGCGAGATCGAGGCAGCCGGCGGCGAGGCGCTGCTTGTGCCGACTGACGTAGCCCATCATGACCAGGTCGAAGCGGCGGCCGAGCGCATCGAGCGCGAATGGGGGTCGATCGACGTCTGGGAGAACGACGCAATGGCGACGATCTTCTGCGAGTTCACCGCCATCGCGTCCGAGGATTACCGCCGCGCGACCGAAGTCACCTACCTCGGCACCGTCTGGGGCACGCGCGCGGCGCTGAAACGCATGCTGCCGCGCAACCGCGGCACCATCGTGCAGGTCGGGTCGGCGCTCGCTTATCGCTCGATTCCGTTGCAAGCGCCTTATTGCGGCGCCAAGGCGGCGATCCGCGGTTTCACGGATTCGGTGCGGTCCGAGCTCCTCCATCACCGCAGCAAGGTGCACCTGACGATGGTGCAGCTCTCCGCGTTCAACACGCCGCAGTTCGAGTGGGGACGGACCTGCATGGCGAAGCAGCCGCAGCCGCTGCCGCCGATCTTTCAGCCCGAAGTGGCGGCCAAGGCGATCTACTACGCGGCGACACACCGCCGTCGCGAGCTCTGGGTAGGCTGGCCGGCGATCAAGGCGATCGTCGGCACGCGGCTGCTCCCGGGCTTGGGCGATCGGATCCTCGCCACGGAGGCCTATCGCGGCCAGCACACAGACGAACCGCTGCCGCCGGGGCGGCGCGACAACCTTTACTCGCCGGTTCCGGGCGACCACGGCGCGCACGGCCGCTTCGATGCGCGCGCAAGGCCGCGGAGCACTCAGGTATGGCTCACCACGCATCGCAGTCGCGCCGTCGCCGCTGCAGCCGGCCTTGCGATCGGCATAGGCGCGCTCGTACTTCGTCAGCGTGCCTGAGCGTTTGGCGGCTAAGGGTCCTTAAGGAAGCCGCGCCGGCACGCAGCCGAGCCGCGTCAGCCTGCCGCGCCGGGCCTGCGCAACGCCTACCGCGCGCTAGCCGACGCAACCTAGATCACCAGCGCCCAGATCACGTAAGCCGAGAACACGAGCAGCACAGCGAGAAGCGGGACTAGCAGGGGCAGCCAGCCGATGAGCCTTTCGTCGTCCATGCGAAGAGGCTAGGACGCCCACCTTAACGCGCGCTTAGATCACTTCGAATCGAACCGTCACGCGAAGCCCACGGCCGGCCTCGCCGTCGCCGAGCTCGACGGTTGCGCCGTGCGCATCGGCCACTTGCCTGACGATGGCGAGGCCAAGGCCACTGCCTTCGGCGCTCGCGCCCGGCAGCCGGAAGAATCGGTCGAAGACGCGGGTACGATCGGCGGCCGGGATGCCGGGGCCCGTGTCCTCGACGACCACGGCGGCGGCACCGCCGTCCCTAAATAGCGCAAGGCGCACTTCGCCGCCGGTGGGCGTGTAGCGGACGGCGTTGTCGATGAGATTGCGCACGAGCGCGTGCAGGCCTTGCGGCTCTCCTCGAATCGTGGCGTGCTCGAGGCGCGACAGTCGCAGCTGCACGCGACGCGCCTCCGCGAGCGGCTCAAGCTCGGTTGCTACTTCGGTGAGGAGCTGGTCGAGCGCCACCGGCACCGGGTTTGCCTGCGATTGGGGCTCAAGGCGCGCCATCGTGAGCAGCTGCTCGACCAGGCGCCCCGCGCGCTTCACGCCCGCCCGCAATCCGTCGACCGCGTCGCGCGTCTCGTCGGCGGAACGCGCGCGCGCGAGCATGTCGAGCTGTATCTGCAGCGCGGTGAGCGGCGAGCGCAGCTCGTGCGCCGCGTCGGCGGTGAAGCGCTTCTGCTTGTCGAGCGCCTCGCGCAGGCGCGCAAGAAGGGCGTTGAGCTCCGACACCATCGGCGCCACCTCTTCGGGCATCGGCCGCTCGGGGAGCGGATCGAGCGAGGCGGGGTCGCGCCGGCGAATCGCGCCAGCGATCTCGGTGAGCGGCCGCAGGCCTTGGCCGACGATCAGCCAGATGAGAAAGCCATAGAGCGGAATGCTCGCCAGGATCGGCAGCAGTGTGCGCAGCGCCACGGCAGTGGCGCGGCCGCTGCGGAGGTCGGCGGGCGCGGCGACCTGGATCGCCCGATCGGGGGTGTGCAGCGTGAAGACGCGCCACTCGTTGCCCTCGAGCGAGACGCTACCGAATCCACCGCGCAGCAGCGGCAAGGGCGCGCCGGCGCGCGAGATGTAGACCAGGACGCCAGTCGCATCCCAAATCTGCACGACGTAATCCTGACCGAGCGGCACGGCCGCTTGCGCGGGCGTCGCGAGCGTCTGGTCAGCGAGCGAGAGCGCCATCTGCTCGAGGTGATAGTCGAAGAGATCGTTCGCCGCTTTGCGCACCGCGAACCAGGTGGCGCCGCTCGCCCCAATGCCGGTGGCGAGCAGCGCGAGAAGCAGCGCTACGAGGAGCTGGCGCCGGATCGACAAGCCGCCTCGGCTTCGCCGATCACGTAGCCAAAGCCGCGCACCGTGCGGATGGCGCGCTCGCCGAGCTTGCGACGCAGGTTGTGCACGTGCACCTCGACCGCGTTGCTCGCTATTTCCTCGCCCCAGCCGTAAAGGCGCTCCTCGAGCTGGGCGCGCGAGAGCGTCTGTCCCGGACGATCGAGCAGCGCCTGAAGAAGCGAGAACTCCCGCCCGGAGACGCTCACTGCGCGCCCCTGGTAGAACACCTTGCGCGCGCTCGGGTCGAGCCGGAACTCGCCGAACTCGACGAGTGGCTCGGCGCGCCCGGCGTGGCGGCGCAGTACCGCGCGGATGCGCGCCGCGAGCTCGTGCAGCTCGAAAGGCTTCACCAGATAGTCGTCCGCGCCGAGATCGAGCCCGCGCACCCGGTCGTTCACTGCGTCGCGCGCGGTGATCACCAGAACCGGCACGCGGTTGCGGCGCCGGCGCAGGCTCTCGAGGAGGGCCAGGCCGTCCTTGCGCGGCAGCCCCAGGTCGAGCAGCACCAGCGCATAGCCTTGCTCGGTATCGAGCGCCGCCTCGGCGGCGACGCCGTCGTGTACCCAGTCGACCACGTAGCCGTCCTGGCGCAGCCCGGCGCGCACGCCGGCGCCGATCATTACATCGTCTTCGACGAGCAGGAGTCGCATCGTGCTATCCCATGTCGATCGGCACGAACACGCGCGCGTCCTCACGCTGCACCAAGAGCGCCAGGTGCTTGCCGGCCCTGTCAACAAGCTGACGCATCTGCTCGAGGCTCTTCACCGGCTGATTGTTGACGGCGAGGATCACGTCGCCCTGCTGCAAGCCCGCACGCGCCGCAGGACCGGAGGCGTCGGCGACCACCAAACCCTGCTCGCCCTGCTCGAGCGTAAGGCCGAGCTTTCCGGAATTAGGCTGTGGCTTCGCATCGTGTGCGCTCGCGAGCTTCTGGTCCTGCATATTGCCGACCGTCACGGCGAGGGTTTGTTCCGCGCCGTTCCTCCAGAGCTTCACTTGCGCGCTCTTGCCCGGGGCCGTATCGGCCACGAGTGCCGGCAATTGCGCTGACTCGTCGACGGCCGCGCCGTTCCAGGAGAGGATGACGTCGCCCGGCTTGATGCCGGCCCGCGCGGCGGGGCTGTTGTTCTCCACTGAGCTCACCAGCGCGCCTTCGGGCTTGGGGAGCCCGAACGACTGCGCCAGGCTCTGGTTCACGTCCTGGATCGCGACACCGATTCGCCCGCGCGTTACGTGGCCAGATTGCGCGAGCTGGTCTTTCACCTTCAGGGCGACGTCGATCGGAATCGCGAACGACACACCCATGTAGCCACCCGAGCGGCTGTAGATCTGCGAGTTGATGCCGATCACGTTGCCGGCCATGTCGAAGAGCGGGCCGCCGGAGTTGCCGGGGTTCACCGCGACGTCGGTCTGGATGAACGGCACGTAGCCATCGCCCGGCAGCGAGCGCGACTTCGCCGATACCACGCCCGCGGTGAGCGAATTCTCGAAGCCGAAAGGCGAGCCCATTGCCACGACCCATTGGCCGACTTCCACGTTCTTCGCGCTGCCGATGCGCACGGCCGGCAGGTTCTTCGCGTCGATCTTGATGAGCGCAACGTCGGTCTTCGCATCGGTGCCGATCACCTTGGCAGTGAACTCACGCCGATCGGTGAGCTTCACCTGCACTTGCTTCACACCGTCGACGACGTGCGCGTTGGTAAGGATGTAGCCGTCCGGGCTGACGATGAATCCGGAGCCGATGCCGCGCTCCGGCGCCTGCCGCGGCGTCGGCACCTGAAAACGTCGGAAGAACTGGTAGAGCGGGTCGTTCTCGTCGGGCGGCAGCTGCGGCGCCTGTGCCGCGGCCTCTTTCGTCACGCTGATGTTGACGACCGCCGGACCTTCGTCCTTGGCGAGCTGCGTGAAGTCGAATCCCGGACCGCGCACCGCCGCGCCGACGCTTGCGGCCGCAGGCGCGTTCGCTGCCGGCGCAGCGGCGTTGGACATTGTGCAACCGGCGACAAAGGCCGGCAGGAGAGCGGCCATGACAGCCGCCCGTAGCGTGTTTCTCTTCATCATGGTGTGCCTTCCATTGGCGGAGAGTTGCGGATGAGAACGATCCTAGGAAGGCGACCTTAAGACGTGCTTAAAGGCCCATTAAGCACGGGATAAGAACGTGTACGTAAGGTCCATCGCAGTGAAGGAAACGCTCTACACGGTGACGCTGGCGCGCGCCGCGGAGCTGGTCGGTGGCAGGGCAAAGCTCGCCGAGCTGCTGTGCGTGTCGCAGAGCACGCTTGCGCGCTGGATGTCCGGCCGCTCGCAAATGCCGATGCGCGCCTTTCTTTCGCTCGTCGAGCTGACACGCAAGGCGGAACGCGAGCATTGAGCTATTTAAGTCTGCCTTAAGGGTGCGGGCGTCATGCTTGGCTCCGGCTCGGTCGGCGGCTGCGCGGGGCGGATCCTGTTCTCCGTGGTGGGGAGGAGCTCCTGTGGGCCCCTGGCGCCGCTGCAAGTGCGCACGCCGCCCCGGCCGCTTCCCCTAGGCGCGGACCGCCAGCAGCAACTCTTCCACCGGTAGCTCGACGACGCGGGTTTGCGTTCCGCGCGTGAACTCGACGCGCATCACAGTACCCGCCGTCGCATCGAGCACGCGGCGCTCGAAGTCCGTTACATCGGTCAGCTGCGCACCATCGAGCCGCAGGATGCGATCTCCCGGCTGCAGGTGCGCGCGAGCGGCGGCGCTGTCGGAACGCACGGCGACGACGACGACGTCGCGCCCCATCGGCGCCACGGCAATGCCGATGGAGCTGGAAAGCGGACTATCGAGGCTCACGCTCGGCGGCGGCGCGCGAACCGGGTCCCCGGCGCATGCCGCGACCAGCGCGAGGCCCGCTGTCGCGATGATTACTCCGCGCATGAGATTCGATATTGGCGCGGCGCTGCTTAAGCGCGTCTTAACGCGAGCGCACGGCATACGACTTGCACGCCGCGCTTGCGTCTTCCGACAAGGAGCCCGCAATGAAATTGCAACTCGCAATCGCCGCGCTCACGCTTGCCGCCGGCCCATCGCTGTCCTTCGCCCAGTCGTACGAGCAGCCGACCGACGGCTTTTATGCCGGCGCGACGCTCGGCATGAATGGCGACGACGAAACGACCTGGCGACTGCTCGGCGGCTACCAGGTGAACCGCAACTGGGCAGTGGAGCTCGGTTACCACGACCTCGGCCAGCACAACATCGCCGGCGCGCCCCTCGACAGCACGGCCTGGGAGCTGGTCGGCGTTGGGCGTCTGCCGCTCAATGATCGCTTCTCCGCCTATGGCAAGCTGGGCGGATACCGCAGCAACTCGCGCGGCGGCGGCTTCGATGAGTCGCAGCATGATCTGACCTTCGGTGCCGGCTTCGAGTACGCGCTTTCGCCAGGTCTAGGCGCCCGCCTCGAGTGGCAGCGCTATCGCGACATCGGCGGTGGCGCCATCCGCCAGACCGCGGACCTCGACGTGATCTCGGTCGGCGCGATCTACCGTTTTCGTTGAGGCCAGCTAGCGCGTGCCGAGGGCGACCTGAGTCGGTACTCCCTCCGCCTGCGCCTGCACCGGGGCGACGGCAGGGAGCGTGACACGCGCGGCATCAACGCCGGCTCTCGCCAGCGCATCGCGCACCGCCTGAGCGCGGCGCTGCGCGAGTGCCGCCGGCGCATCCGCCGGCAATTCGGTCTTCGCGGCGAGCGCGTTGATCAGCCGCTGGCCGTAGCCCTGCTCTCGGGGTTTGAGCGTGCCGAGCTCAAAGGCCGTTCCGACGTGCGCGAGATAAAGGCCTTCGGCCGCACGGCGAACCTTCGCATCGCGCAGATCCAGCGCGGCAGGTGCACCGGCACCGGCGGCCGCGCTGTAGCCCGCGCGCTTCGCGACCTCGCGCAGCACCGCGGCACGCTTGAGCGCCTGGGTGTCGGCCTGCGGGTCGTAGCCGGCGCGCACCGAGAGCGCGAGCTGCGGCCGCGCGACTAATGCTTCGGCAATGCGCGCCAGCTTCT
>JAEKLK010000244.1 GCA_019509895.1 Betaproteobacteria bacterium
TCGGCATCGACCCAGATCGCGGCAAGCTGCTGCACGAGGCGCCGGTTGCCGGCGCGACCGCTCGCGCGCACGATGGCGAGTGCGCGCGAGGCGGCGTCGGCCAGCTCGAGCGGCTGGCGCTGCAGCACGATCTTGCCCGTCATGGCACGCGCGGCGTCGAGCAGGTCGTCGGTCATGCGCGCGAGGTGCTGCACCTGGCGGGCAATGACCGCGCGGGCATGCGCGCGCATCTCCTCGTCGCGGCTCGCAAGCAGCTCGCTGGCATTGGCGATCGCGCCGAGCGGATTTCGCAGCTCGTGGCCGAGCATGGCGAGGAATTCGTCTTTCGAACGGTTGGCTTCCTCGGCGATGGCGCGCGCCGCGCGCTCGCGGCGCAGCAGCTCCTCGCGCTCGGCCTCGCCGCGGGTTCGCTCGTCTGCGGCGACCACGAGCGAGTCGCTGACCTGCCGGATTTCCGCAATCGGCGTCTCGGGCAGCCGGAGCGGTTCGCGGCGGCCGAGCGCGCGCGCCGCGGCACCGAGCTCGACCACGGGACGCGCGATGCGCCGGCCCACGAGCAGCGCTGCCCCGGCGGCAAGGACGATCGAGAGAAGGAGACCGGTACCGTACACCAGGAGCGAGCGCAGCGCCGCCCAATCCACGTACGGGCGCGGCATGCCGATCGTCACTGTCAAGCCGGTCTCGCGCGAGCGGCTATAGGCGGTATAGACCATGTCGCCTTCGAGTACCTGAGTGACGCCGGCGCCTTCGGCGTCGCCCTTCGTCAGCAACTGCTTCAGGGTCGGCCCGGGCGCAGTACCGAGGTACTGCAGATGCTCGCGCGAGCGTGCGATGCGCGTGTCCTTTGCATCGAACACCGATACCACCCAGTCGGCGGGCACACGCTGCCGGTTGACGATGTCGCGGATGCCGTCCGGCTTCACCGCCGCGGTCAGCACATAGCGCACTTCGCCGGCCCGCGCGACCGGTACCCGTACCGGCACTGCGAACTGGCCGCCGACGCCGCGCGCGAGATAGCCGATCACCGGCGTGCCGGTGCGTACCGCAATGTCGAAGCTCTCGCGCTCGACGACCGGGCCGAGCGGCGTGCCGAACGGCACGCGCGCGTTGCTCAATTGCATTCCGCCGGCATCGGCGAGGATCACGGTGAACCAGTTCGGATTCACATCCATCACGCGGCGCGTGACCTCGTAGAAGCGCTCCATCTCGCCGCGCTCGAGCGCCGGTCCGGCGGCAAGGACCTGCAGCACCGAAATCGAGCGCTGCAGCTCGGCATCCACCGCCGTCGACAGCGCGCGCGATAGATCGAGGGCGGCGCGCTGCGCCTGGCTCCTTTGCTGATGCACGAGTGCGACGAGGCTCACGCCCGAGATGATGGCGAGCGGCACGAACGCCGCCGCGGCAAGATAGAGAAGGCGCGAGCGGAGCGTGACGCGTCGCTTCATCGCCGAGCGTGTTTCGCGAGGAAGGCGTTGATCTCGTCGATCCGCAACTGCGGCTCGCCAGCGATCGGCCGGGTGCCCACGACGCGATTCATCCACGCCATGTTTTCCTGCATGCGCGCCACCACTTTCGGCCACTCCACGGCCGTGTGGCGCTGCGGATCGGGCAGCACGTGGCACTGGCTGCAGGCGAGCCGGAACGCCTCGCCCTCCGGCCGATCGACTTCGGGATAGCGGCGGGGATCGAGCGCCTTTTGCCCGTGGCGGCGAAGATAGCCGACCAGCGTCTGCGTCTCCGTCGCGCTCGGCGCCTTCACGCCGCCCATCATCTCGCTCATCAGCGGTCCGAGGTTGCCGCGGCCTTCCATGCGCTCGACCATGCGCTCGACGATGACGGGCCATTTGGCCGCGTGATGCATCGCCGGGTTGGGCAGGTTATGGCATTGCACGCAGTAGCGCAGCGTGAGCCTCGCGCCGGAAGAGTCGCGCTCCGGCAGGTCGCGCGCGTCGAAGCTCGGCGGCAGGATGCGCTCGAGCAGCGGCCCGTGCGGGCTCTCGGCCCAGCGCTTGCGCGCGTCGTCCGCCTCATCCGCCCGTACGGCGGCGAGGAATAGGAGCAGCGCGAGCGCGCTAAAGGCTGGCACTGCGATCGCCGTCCTTGAAGCCGATGAGCGGTGCGCAGTCCGCCGTGCCGACCGCCAGCACCTTGAAAAGCTCGCCCATCTCCGCAGGCGAGAGCAGCTTCTGCGCCTGGGCGGCGATCGGCGCGTAGTGCAGCGCGTTCTCGGCATTCGCCTGTGCCAGCACGTCGGTGATGCCGCAGTTGACGAGGAACTGCGCCTGCGACGTGAAGCCGAGCACCTCGGCGCCGCCCGCCCGAGCGGCGTCCGCGAGCGCGCTGAAGTCGACATGCGCGGTGATGTCCTCGTCGCCCGGCCGGGCGAACGGATCGGCGTGCGCGCGGTGCTGGTAGTGGCACATGAGGGTGCCGCTCGCGCGCTGCGGGTGGTAGTACTCGCGCGCCGGAAAGCCATAGTCGATGACGAAGATCGCGCCGCGCTCGAGCGATTGCGCGAGCGTGCGCATCCAGGCGCGGGCCAGCAGGCCGATCTCGCTCACGTACGGTACCGGCACCGCGATGCGCTCGGCCGCTCCGAGCAACTCGCCCGTGGCCGGCCGGTCGGCCCATGCGAGCCCGCCGTCGACGCCGCGCTCCAGGATGCCGTACGCCGTCCAGTGCACCATGTGCACCGGTGTCGCGTCCACCACTTCATTGGCGATCACGGCGCCGCGCACCTGCTCAGGCAGCCGCTCGAGATGGCGCGCCCGGTCGCCCAGCCGCTCGCGCTGGCGGCCGCGCAGCTCGGCGCTGGTCTCGAGGATCCAGTATTCGCAGTCGAGCTCGCGGGTCAGCACGTCGGCGAGCGCGCCCGTGCCGGCGCCGACCTCAACGATGCGCTCGAAGCCGCGCAATTGCCGAGCCAGCGTGCGGCCGAAGAGGCTGCCGAGCTCGGGCGCCGTGACGAAGTCGCCGCCGGCGCCGAACTTGCGCGCGCCGCTCGCGTAGTAGCCGATGCCGGGCTCGTGCAGTGCGAGCTGCATGTAGCGCGCAAACGGGATCCAGCCGCCGGCGGCGGCGATCTCCTGCACGATGCGGCTGCGCGCCGGCATGCGGAAAATTTACCCTAGAATCCGACGCGATCATGACGGAATCGCTCGCGGGCAGATGCGCGCTGGTCACCGGCGGCGCGCGCCGCCTGGGCGCAGCGATCGCCCGGCGGCTGCATTCGGGCGGCGCCAATGTGCTTATTCATTACCGCGATTCGGAGGCCGATGCCACCGCGCTCGTCGGCGAGCTGAACGCGATGCGCGCGAAGAGCGCGGCCAAGGTCAAAGCGGAGCTCCTCGCTCCGATCGCGCCGCGCGCGCTTGTCTCCGCGGCGAAGGATGCCTTCGGCCGGCTCGACATCCTGGTGAACAACGCTTCGAGCTTCTTCCCGGTGCCGATGGGACAGATCGAGTCGTCGCACTGGGAGGAGCTGGTCGGCTCGAACCTGCGCGCGCCGCTCTTCATCTGCCAGCAGGCGGCGCCCGACTTGGCGCAGCACGAGGGCTGCATCGTCAACATCGTCGACATCCATGCCGAGCGGCCGCTCAAAGGCTACCCGGTCTACAGCATCGCCAAGGCGGGACTCGCGGCGATGACGCGAGCGCTGGCGGTCGAGCTCGGGCCGCGCGTGCGCGTGAACGGCGTCGCCCCCGGCGCGATCGCCTGGCCGGAGGACGGCCAGTTCGACCCGGTGGAGCGCGAGCGCATCGTCGCTACTACGCCGCTCGCGCGCGTCGGCGGGCCGGATGACATCGCCCAGGCGGTACACTTCCTTGCCATCGCCCCTTATGTCACGGGCCAGATCATTGCCGTCGACGGTGGGCGCTCCATCTTTATCTAGAGCCTGCGCATGACCATCCACGCCGTCCGCATCGCCGATCCGCGCAAGCGGGATTACGAGGCCGGCAAGCTCGCCAAGCGCATCCGGCGACAGGTCGGGGAGGCGATCGCCGACTTCGACATGATCGAGGAGGGGGACCGCATCATGGTCTGCCTCTCGGGCGGCAAGGACAGCCATGCGCTGCTCGATGTGCTGCTGTCACTCCAGACCAAGGCGCCGGTCCGGTTCGAGCTGATCGCCGTCAACCTAGACCAGAAGCAGCCGGGCTTCCCGCCCGAGGTCCTGCCGAGCTATCTGGAAGGGCGCGGCGTTCCTTATCGGATTGTCGAGCAGGACACCTACTCGGTGGTCAAGCGGGTCGTGCCGGAGGGCAAGACCATGTGCTCGCTCTGCTCGCGCCTGCGGCGGGGCGCGCTCTACCGGGTGGCGGGCGAGCTCGGTGCCACCAAGATCGCGCTCGGCCACCACCGCGACGACATCCTGGGGACCTTCTTCCTCAATCTTTTCCACGGCGGGCAGCTGAAGGCGATGCCGGCCAAGCTGCGCTCGGACGACGGCCGCCACGTCGTCATCCGGCCGCTCGCCTACGTTGCCGAAGCGGACCTGGTGGCTTACGCGGCCGAAAGGCAGTTCCCGATCATTCCGTGCAACCTCTGCGGCTCGCAGGAGAACCTGGAGCGGCGGGTGATCGGCCAGATGCTCGCCAACTGGCAGAAACGCCATCCCGGCCGGATCGAGTCGATCCTGCGCGCGCTGACCGAGGTGCGCCCGTCGCACCTCCTCGACAAGAAGCTTTACGACTTTTCGGATCTTCCTTAACGCTCTCGGCTCATGGCGCGGGGTAGGCTGTCGGGTGGTCGCGTCACAGACGGTTACTACAATGCCTCGCATGAGAGCGCGTCGCGCAATCCGCTACCTGAAGGGGGCAGTATTTGCTGCCCTTACGGGCGCCGCGGCGCTGCCGGTTTTCGCCGAGGGCCTCGCGCCCGATCCGGCGAAGACCTCCGAAGCCGTCGTGCAGGTGTATGGCGCGCGCACCATGGGCGTGAAGGGCATCTTCGGCGTGCACACCTGGATCGCCGTCAAGCCGAGCGACACGCCGTCGTGGACGGTCTACGAGATCATCGGCTGGCGGCTGCGCTGGGCCGACAGCGCGCTGGTCATCCGCGAACGCCAGCCGGATGCACCTTGGTTTGGCGCCCAGGCCGAGCTCTATGCCGACAAGCGCGGTGCCGGAGTAGATGAGCTCATTCAGCGCATCGACAAGGCGGCGCGTTCCTACCCGTACGCCAACACCTATACGCTCTGGCCGGGCCCGAACTCCAACACCTTCACCGCGTGGATCGCGCGCCAGATGCCGGAGCTGCAGGTGGACCTGCCCGCCACCGCGGTCGGCAAGGACTACATCGGCAGCACTTTCGTCTCCACCGCGCCCAGCGGCACGGGGTTCCAGTTCACGCTTGCCGGGCTGCTCGCGGTCGCGGCCGGTCCGGTCGAGGGCTTCGAGTTGAATCTGCTCGGGCTCAACTTCGGCGCCAACGGCTCCGCTATCAAGCTGCCGCTGGTCGGCCGCGTCGCGTTCCCGCACTTCTCGGACTCCGCGAAGCGCTAAGCGGTCGAAGGCGTCCGGCGCGAGGTCCCGGCTAGCTGGTCTTCACGTAGCCGGCCTCGATCTGCACGTTAACGAGCGCCTGGCGTTTTTCATCGCGGACGATCTTCAGCGCGCGCTCGAGCGCCGGCATGAGCGCCTTCGGCTCGCGTACCGCCTCGCCGTGACCGCCGGAAGCGCGGATCACGTGCTCGAAGCGCGGCGAAGGCTCGAGCGTCGCGAACGGCGGTTCGTTCATCTCGGACGCATGGCCTTTCGGATACGTGGCGAGCGTCGAGCGGTGCACCGCGGCCCAGCGCGCGTTGTTGGCGATGATGAAGAGCACGGGCAAGTGCATCGCCTCCGACACGTAATGCCCGGCGGTCGGGTTGCCGAACATGTATGAGCCGTCGCCGAGCGCCGCGATCACGGTCTTTTCCGGCGATGCCAGCTTCGCGCCGAGCGCCGCGCCGAGCCCCCAGCCGAGCCCGCCGGCCGAGGCATTGCCGAAATAGCGGCCAGGCTCCTTGATCACCATCTCCTCCAGCACCGTCGGGTACTCGTTTACGAGGAGGGTGCGCTCGTCCATCAGCTTGTTCATGCACGCCGAGAGCCACTTGCCGGTGATGACATTGGGCATCGGCTCGGTCCCCGCGCGCGCTTTCCTGCGGTTCGCTTCGCTCACGTCGGTGACGGCCTTGCGGCGCGCCTCGATCTGCTTCACCGACGGCGCTTCTTTCTGCGCCGCGCGCCAGAGCGTCTCGAGCGTCGGCGCGACCGCGCCGGTGAGCGCGATATCCGCGCGGAAGCCCCGCAGCGGATAGCGCGCGAAGAGCGGATCCGTACCGATATGGATGACCTTGGCTTCGCCCTTCGGCGCACCGGTGGAGAGCGCGAGGAAACGCGGACGGTAATGGATCACCGGCACGGCGAGCGCGAGCGCCAGGCGCTCGATGGCGCGCGCCGACTCGAGCGTGCGGCCGCCGTTCGCCGTGATGAGCAACGGGCGCCTGGCGTTGCCCAGCAGCCTCGCCGCCTGCGCGAGCGCATCGGGGTCGGCGGCGGGTGGCGTCGCCGGCATCATCAGCGGCCGCTCGCTCATCGGTGAGGAGAAGCTCGAGGCGAGGATCTCGCGCGGCAGCGTCACGTACACCGGCCCCTGCGGCTCGCTGCGCGCGATCGCGAGCGCGCGGTCGAGCACCGTCTCCACCTGCTCGGCGTGCCGCAGCTCGTAGTCCCACTTCATGAACTCGCGCAGCATGCCGCCCTGGTCGAAGTGCTCCTGCGCCCAGTGGATGTAGTTATTGCGCGCGGCCGGCAGCGCGCCCGACTCGGTGATCGGCGTGCGGCCGGCGCTGAACAGGATCGGCACGTTCTGGCGCGAGGCGTTGATCAGGCCGTTCATCGCGTTCGCCGTGCCGACACCGACGTGCACCATCATCGCCTGCGGCCGGCCGGTGATCATCGTGTAGCCGTGCGCCATGGCGACGCCCATGTTCTCGTGCGGCACGATGACGATGTGGGGCAGCTTCCACGCGAGCTTCTGTCCCTTGGCGTAGGCCTCGACCACCGGCGCGAAATCGGTGCCGCCGTTGGCGAAGAGATATTCGACGCCGCGCGCCGCCATGAGCCCGAGCCACGCTTCGGCCGCGGTTTCCGGCTTGAACAGAATCGTCGGCTCGGACTTCGGCGGCGACGGTTCCACTTTCGGTGCCGGCGTCGGCATCAAGTGCGATTTCGGCTGCGGCGCCTCGGCTTTCGGCACCGGCGGAGGTGGCACTTGAGATCTCGGTTGCGCCGCCTCGGCCTTTACCGCCGGCATAGGCTGCGTTTTCGCCTCGTGCACTGCCGCTTTAGGCGCCAGCGTGGGCGCCGGTTCGGGTTTTGCTGCCGGTTTGCTTTCCGTCAGCGGTTTCAGCGGGATGGTGTGCTCGTCCATGCGGCGGGATGTTACGCCCGAAGGCCACTTTCGAGCGCTGATTGTCAAGCCCAGTTTGACACGCTAGACTTGCGCTCGTGAACTGCGCCGAGCAACTGGTGGATCTTTTCGGCAGCCAGGCCGACGTTGCCCGCGCCTTCCGCCTCGACCGCGCCGTGGTCCACAACTGGGTCAAGACCGGCTACGTGCCGGCGCGCTGGGCCGGGGAAGTCGAGCGCATCACGCAGGGCCGCATCAGCGCGCTCGAAGTCATCAACGAAGCAAGCGCCAAGAACCCGGTGCGCGTGAAATCGCGCCCCGAGCACCATCCCTTCGGTCTTTCAGAGAGCGATCCCATGAGCCAATACGCGCCCACGAAACGCATCCAGTCGTTCCACCCGCCGCAGCGCACGCTCATGGGTCCCGGTCCGACTGAAATCCATCCGCGCGTACTGACGACCATGAGCCAGCCGGCGATCGGCTACCTCGACCCGGTCTTCGTCGAGATGATGGAGGAGCTGAAGTCGCTCCTGCGCTACGTCTACCAGACGAAGAATGCGCTCACCTTTCCGCTGTCGGGCCCAGGCTCGGTCGGCATGGAGTACTGCTTCGTCAACATGGTGTCGCCGGGCGACAAGGTCATCGTCTGCCAGAACGGCGTCTTCGGCGGCCGCATGCTTGAGAACGCGGTGCGCTGCGGCGGCGTCCCGGTGGTCGTCGAGGACAAGTGGGGCGAACCGGTCGATCCGCAGAAGCTCGAGGACGCGCTCAAGAAAAACCGCGATGCCAAGGTGGTCGGCTTCGTCCATGCCGAAACATCCACCGGATCATCCTCCGACGCGAAGCTACTCACGCAGATTGCGCACAAGCACGGCGCGCTAGTGATCGTCGATGCGGTGACCTCGCTCGGTGGCTCGCCGGTCAAGGTGGATGAATGGGAGATCGACGCCATCTATTCGGCGAGCCAGAAGTGCCTCTCCTGCACGCCGGGGTTATCGCCCGTGTCGTTCTCCCAGCGCGTGGTCGACCATGTGAAGCTCAGGAAGGACAAGATCCATAGCTGGTTCATGGACATGAACCTGCTCTTGGGGTACTGGAACGCGACCACCCGCACTTACCACCACACGGCGCCGACCAACTCGCTCTTCGCGCTGCACGAGGCGCTGCTCCTCATCCGCGAGGAAGGTCTCGAAAATTCGTGGGCACGGCATCACCGCCACCACGTCGCGCTCAAGGCGGGCCTCGAAGCCATGGGCCTGCGCTTCCTGGTCAAGCCCGAGCACCAGCTGCCGCAGATGAACGCGGTGCTCTGTCCCGAGGGCGTGAACGAGGAGGAGGTGCGGCGCACCCTGCTGAACGAGTTCGGCCTCGAGATCGGCGCCGGCCTCGGGCCGCTCAAGGGCAAGGTGTGGCGCTTCGGCCTGATGGGCTACAGCTGCCGTCCGGACAACGTCATGCTGTGCCTGTCGGCGCTCGGCTCGGTGCTCTCCGACATGGGCCTCGCGGTGCACGTCGGCGATGCCGAGGCCGCCGCTCATGGCGCCTACGCGCAAATGCACGTCAAGGACGCTCAGCGGAAAAAGCGCGCTGCCTAGCAGTTCGGCGACGGAGCCCGAATCTTTCTAGCGGCACGGAGCCGCAGTTCGGGCTCCGTCCCCGAATTCCGCCGTGGATACGCTGACCCACGCACTGTCGGGCGCATTGCTCGCGCGCGCCATGCCGGCGCCCGGGGGAGCTGTCGCGCGTCGCGTGGCGGCGGGCTTCTTTGCCTGCGCCGCACCGGACCTCGATTTCGTCGCAAGCTTCGCCGGGCCGGTGGAGTACTTGCTCAACCATCGCGGCGTGACGCACTCGCTGCTGCTAATGCCCGCGTGGGCAATCGGCGTCGCGTGGCTGCTGGCGAAAGTGCTGCGCGAGGCGGGCGGCTGGCGCGCGCTTTATGCCGTTTGCCTCGCCGCCATCGCGCTGCATATCGCCGGGGACCTGATCACCAACTACGGCACGATGGTTCTCGCGCCGTTCTCCGACTGGCGCGCCGCCATCGGCACGACCTTCATCATCGACCTCTGGTTCACCGGCATCATCGTTGCCGGCCTGCTCGCTTGCGCAATCGGCTATCGCTCGCGCCTGCCCGCCATCGCGGCGCTTGCAGTGCTATGCGGCTATGTGGGATTCCAGTTGGTGCAGCGCCAGCACGCGCTCGAGTTTGCGAGGCGGTACGCCGACGCGCACAACCTCACCGCGGCCCGCGTTGATGCGCAGCCGCGCCCGGCATCGCCCTTCAACTGGACGGTGTTCGTGAGCGATAACGAGCGCCATCGCTTTGCACACATCAATCTCGTGCGCCGGGAGCCGCGCCGCTATCAGCCGGGCGATGGCTTCATCGCACCCATCGATTCACCGTATCTGCCGCTCGCGCAGGCGACCTGGGTCGAGCGCAGCCGCTACGGCGAAGTGGGGGCCGCGCGCGGTCGCGAGGCGTGGAATTCGCCGGCGCTCGGCTTCTTCCGCTGGTTCGCGGCCGAACCGGCGTATGACGGCGAAAGCGAGGCGGGCCGCTGCCTTTGGTTCGTGGATCTGCGCTTCGAGACGCCCGGGCGCAACGCGATCCCTTTCCAGTACGGCGCCTGCCGCGATGGGCAGGAATGGCGCGCCTACGAACGCGCGAGCGGCATGCAGGTGCGCTAGCGGCCGCGCACTACTTCGGTCAGAGCGTGGAAGAGCTCGATGCTCGCATCAATCTCGTCGCGATTGATCGACACGCTCTCGACATTGATGCCGAACCGAATGTGGCTCGCATACGGCTGCTCGAGGATCTGGCGCAGGTTGTCGCGGCAGATGTCGATCGATTTGGCGAGCGGGCTCGGCGCGCCGAGGATCGCGCGCTCGGTTTCCGGCGCGATATTGACGCCCAGCCAGCGCAGAAACCCGAGCGTCTTCTCCCGGCCGCACGGGGCGAAGGTGAGCACGACCCGGCGCGGCTCGACGCCGGCGCCGCGGCAGTCGCGCAGATAGTCGCGCAGCAGACGCTGGGTCGGCGCCGCGTGGTACACGGTCTGCGAAATGAAATAGCGGCAGCCTTCGACCGCCTTGGCGAGCAGGCGCGCCGCCTCGCTGCGCTCGTCGTTGTGCCGTTCGGCGATTGCCACGCCGCCGACAGTGAAGCGCGCGGGATGCTCGGCGGCGAGACGCACCGCGCGCGAGAGCGCAAGCGGATAGCGCACCCCCGAGGTTGGCCGGCCGACGATGGACACGAGCCGCAGATCGGCCTGCGCCGACTCGACCAGCCAAGCCTGCCAGGACGGCTCGTCCATCGCCCCGAGCGCCTTGTAGACGATCGGCGCGAGGCCCGTGCGCTCGCGCAGCAGGCTCGAGTAGCGGCGCGGATCCACCGTGCCGATGAAAGGGAAGGGACGCGGCTGGCTCGTGCGGCCGGATTCGTCCTGGATGTCGTAGACCACCAATCCGTCGAGCGGCAATCCGCGCACGCGCGCGGCCAGCTTGTCTGCCGCTTCGGCGACCTGCTCGGGCCGCGAGCCGGCGCGCGGCGGCGTCGTGCCGTAGAGGAAGACCGGCTCGCGCCGGTCAGCGAGCCATGCGCGCAGATCCATGCAGGTAGGGCTTCAATGCCGCATAGATCGTGCGATTGACCGGCGCCTCGAGTCCCGCCTCGGCGCCCATGCGCACCACGGCGCCGCACAGCCACGGCGCTTCCAGCGGCTTGCCGGCCTCGAGATCGTGCTGCATGGACGTGCGCATGTCGGCATGCAGGCCGTCGACGAACTTCAGGCGCTCGGCGATGAAATCATCGGCGAGTCTTACGCCGCGCTTGCGGCCAAGGCGCCACGCTTCGCTCATCGCCGCCTCGAACGTCGCCCGCAGTTCGGGATCGGCGCGGCACACGCCGACCGGCGAGCGCGCGAGCGTGGTGACGCCGGAAAGCGCTTCCAGGAAAACGAATTTTTCCCAGCGGGCGCGATCGATGTCGTCCACCTGCTCGATGTTGATGCCGGCGCCTTTGCATGCGTCGACGAAGCGCTCGGCGGCCGCGCCAACCTGCAGCTTCTGCATCGTTCCCGTGTGCCGGATGACACCCGGCTCGCCGATCGAGGTGGCGATGTACGCAACGCCGGGCAGCACGTGCTTCGTGCCGACCACGCGCGCCACGATCTCGGCCGCTTCGACACCGTTCTGGAAGCACAGCACTCGCGTCTGCGGGCCTAGGAGCGGAAGCAAGCGCTCGGCGGCGCTTGCCACGTCGGCGAGCTTGACTGCGAAGAGGACGAAGTCCACCGCGCCGATCGCGGCTGGGTCCGCGTGCACCTGCGGTCGCGACACAGCCACATTGCCGAGCGCGCTTTCTACCCGCAGGCCGCCCTCGCGCATCGCCGCGAGGTGCGCGCCGCGCGCGATGAAGTGAACATCATTGCCGGCCGCGGCGAGCCGGGCGCCGAAGTAGCCGCCGACCCCGCCCGAGCCGAAAATGGCGATGCGCAGTTTCTAGTACCGGTAGTGGTCTGACTTGTACGGACCGCTCTTCGCCACGCCGATGTAACGCGCCTGCTCGTCGGTGAGGTCGGTGAGCTGCGCATTGAGCGTCTTCAGCTGCAGGCGGGCGACCTTCTCGTCGAGCGCCTTGGGGAGGATATAGACGCCGACCGGATAGGCCTTGGTGTTGGTGAAGAGCTCGATCTGCGCCAGCACCTGATTGGCGAACGACGAGCTCATGACGTAGGACGGATGACCGGTGCCGCAGCCCAGGTTAACGAGCCGTCCCTCGGCAAGCAGGATGATGCGCTTACCGTCCGGAAAGATGATGTGGTCGACCTGCGGCTTTATGTTCTCCCACTTGTATTGCTTGAGTGCAGCGACCTCGATCTCATTGTCGAAGTGGCCGATGTTGCACACGATGGCGTTATTTTTCATGCGCTTCATGTGCTCGTGGGTGATGACGTTGAAGTTGCCGGTGGCGCTGACAAAGATGTCGGCCTTGTCGGCGGCGTACTCCATCGTCACCACGCGATAGCCTTCCATCGCCGCCTGCAGCGCGCAGATCGGGTCTATCTCGGTCACCCACACCTGCGCCTGGAGGCCGCGCAGCGCCTGCGCCGAGCCTTTGCCGACTTCACCGAAGCCGGCGATGACCGCCACCTTGCCCGCAACCATCACGTCGGTCGCGCGCTTGATGCCGTCGACCAGGGACTCGCGGCAGCCGTAGATGTTGTCGAACTTGGACTTGGTGACCGAGTCGTTGACGTTGATCGCGGGAAAGAGCAGGCGCTTTTCCTTCGCCATCTGGTAGAGGCGATGCACGCCCGTCGTGGTTTCCTCGGTCACGCCGCGGATCTCCTTGGCGATGCGCGAGTACCAGCCCGGCTGCTCCTTGAGGCGCTTCCTGATCGAGGCGAAGAGATGCTCTTCCTCCTCGCTCTTCGGCTCCCCAAGCACGGACGCGTCCTTCTCGACGCGCTGGCCGAGGTGCACGAGCAGCGTCGCGTCGCCGCCGTCGTCGAGGATCATGTTCGGGCCCTGGCTGCCGAACTCGAAGATGCGATGGGTGAACTCCCAGTACTCGGCGAGCGACTCGCCCTTGTAGGCGAACACGGGGGTGCCGCCGGCGGCGATCGCCGCAGCCGCATGGTCCTGGGTCGAGAAGATGTTGCAGGACGCCCAGCGCACCTCGGCGCCGAGCGCTTTGAGGGTCTCGATCAGCACCGCCGTCTGAATGGTCATGTGCAGCGACCCGGTGACGCGGGCGCCCTTGAGCGGCTGCTGCTTCGCATACTCCGCGCGAATAGCCATGAGCGCCGGCATCTCGGACTCGGCGATGAGGATTTCCTTGCGGCCCCAGTCGGCAAGCGACAGGTCGGCGACGCGGAAATCGGAGAACTTGGAATCTGCGGCTTTCATTGATGACCTCCAGAAAGACAAAGCGCCCGCACCGTTTCCGATGCGAGCGCCGTTGAATTAAGCTGAGCCTGACCCCTGGTGATGCCGGGACGCAACGCTCCTCAGCGGGCCGCATTTTAACCGGTTCTAATTCCTTTTCAAGGCTTGCCGGAGGCTGCATCCT
Source organism: Betaproteobacteria bacterium (assembly GCA_019509895.1). GTDB lineage: Bacteria > Pseudomonadota > Gammaproteobacteria > Burkholderiales > SG8-39 > SCGC-AG-212-J23. The sequence goes on from JAEKLK010000244.1 coordinate 13,472, forward strand.
TCGCCGGCTATGGCGGCGTCGGTGGTGGGGAGCGTCGTTTTCCTAAAGATTGCAGAGTTCGCCCGGCGTTCGGCGAGCGAGCAGGCGCGGCTGCGCGCCCAGCTCGAGGCGGTCATCGCCGTGGTTACCGCCGAGGTCCCTCCCGCGAGCCGCCTGGTGCTCGAAGCGGCCGACGGCATGGCGATCGTCCTCCTGGACGACCCGCAGGCGGCCCTGCGCCTGGGCACCCAGGCACTGACCGCCGCGGCCGCCGGCTTGCCGCTCGCCGCCGGCCTCAACCATGGGGCGCTACAGCTCTCCGGCCGCAAGGGCGGCGAAGGCATGACCGGCGACGGCATCGCGGTGGCCGCGAACATCGCCGATTTTGCCGAGTCGTCGCGCCTGCTCGCATCGCGTGCCTTCTGCGAGGCGCTCGCCGAGGCCGCGCCGGGCAGCGAGGCGCTCCTGCGCCCGGCCCGCACCTTCAAGGATGCGGGGCTGCGCTCGCACGAGGTACTCGCGCCCGAACCATACGGGCTGGCGCGCCGCCGCCGCCGCTATGGCGCCGTGGCGATCGTCCTCACCATCGCCTTGGCCGCCGGCGGAGTGACTTGGCGTGCGCATACCGGGCGCCCGCCTTTCGTCGATATGGTGCTCGCGAAGTACACCTACCTGCACGGGCTGGTGCAGCGCGCGCGTAACTGATGGCGAAGAAGCCGAGCAAGATCGGGCGCTATCGCATCGTCCGCGAGCTTGGCCGCGGCGCGATGGGCGTCGTCTACAAGGCGGAAGACCCGAACCTCGATCGCCTGGTGGCGTTGAAAACGATCATCCTGCCCGACGACGCCGGCGTGCGGCGCGAATACGAGAAGCGCTTCTTCCTCGAGGCCAAGGCCGCAGGCAAGCTGACCCACCCGCATATCGTCACCACCTTCGACTGCGGCGAGCACGACGGCACCGTGTACATGGCCATGGAGCTCCTCGAAGGCACGGACCTGCGCACGCGCATGATGAAGGAAGGCGTCACCGCGCTCGAGGCGGTCGAGATTGCGCGCCAGGTGGCCGACGGCCTTGGTTACGCGCACGAGCGCGGGATCGTGCATCGCGACATCAAGCCGGGCAACATCATGCTGAACGGCGGCGGCGCGGCGAAAATCATGGATTTCGGCCTTGCGCGCATGCGCATGTCCGACCATAATACCAGCACGGGCATGGTGCTCGGCACGCCGCGCTACATGTCGCCCGAGCAGATCTCGGGCCAGCCGCCCGACCACCGCTCCGATGTCTTTTCCCTCGGCATCGTGTCGCGCGCGCGCTGAAGAAGGACGCGAAGCAGCGCTATCAGGATGCGCGCGAGCTCGCCGCCGACCTCGCCACCTGCATCGCCGAGCTGCGCGCGCAATCGGCCGGCACCGAGCCTTCCGCCTCGGGCAGCCGCACGGTCAAGATGGAGCCGACCGGCGACAAGGCGACCGATGCGCCGGCCGCGCGCGCCATCGCCATCGACACGCGGCTGCCGCTCTCCCGCCTGCTCGATCCCGCGGCGGCGTTGAAGCGCATCAAGGACCCGTCGCACGACATCACCCGCGTGCCGCGCCGGGTCGGCCTGCTCCGCCGTATCGTGCGCGACGCCGCGGTGCGGCAGTTCTTCATCATCGCGCTCGTCGCGGGCGGGGCCAGCCTCTTCATCGCGCTCGGCTGAGCGCTCACTCCTCGAACGTAATGCGGGCTCGGCTTCCAGCCGGTCAAGGAACCACTGGTCGAACTTCTCGTTCATGAATCCAAAGCGCTTGCCCTGCAGCTGGTGCGACATGCCTCCGGTGCCCATCACCACGACGCGCACCTCGGCCGGATAGCTCGCGACCGCCGCGCGCAGCGCCTGCCCGAGCCGATAACAGCGGCGCGCCGTTGGCAGCGGATGCTGGATTACGTTGACCTGCAGCGGTATGGCGCGCACCGGCCACCCGTGCGCAGCGTGCGGGAAGCACAGGTTCATCGGCACGAGAAAGCCGTGCTCGACCGCGATCTCCTGGCAAATGGTGAGATCGAACTCGTGCTCATATACCAGGCTTTCAGCGACATGCGCCGAGAGGCCGAAATCGCCAGGTACCTCGGGAAGCGGTCGCGTGCCGAAGCCCTCGTCGCCGATGGCATAGCGTTCGGCGACGCCGAGCGCGAACGTCGGATATTTGTCGAAGCTGAAATCGGCGGCGTGATCGTTGTAGACGACGATTGCCACGTGGGGCTTCAGACGCTGCAGCCATTCGCGTACCGGCACGTAGGCGTCGAAGAGCGGCTTCCAAGCCGGCTCCTGCGTGCGATTGCGGTCCACCACCGGTCCGACGGAGGGCACGTGCGACAGGCCGATGCCGCCCACGACCTTGCCCATCAGACGGCGCCGCGCATGTTGCGCGTGGCGAGAAACTGCTCGTAGGTCTCGCCGCGCATCTGCGCGCCCATTTTGTAGAGGCCGTTGCCGGTGGCAGAGCCGATCTTCAGCAGGTAATAGATGTTGGTGCCCGCGTCGATAAGTCCCTGGAAGTCGCGCTTACGGATGAGGTCCTTCTCGGCATCGGTGAGACCGAAGCGCGACATGAACGCTTCTTCATCGCGCTTGAAAGCGTCGCGCTCGGCGGGCGAGCAGAGTGCGGCGCAGAGCTTGTTCAGCCGCCGGCCGCGCTGCGCCAGGCGCAGGTCGAAGATGCTGGTGTCGGGGATCGGCCGCAGCATGCGAAGCCGATAGCCTACAGCGCGAAATCGCCGAGGAAAATACGCTTCACTTCGGCGGAGCGAAGTAGCTCGGCGGACGGGCCGGAGAGCGCTGTGCGGCCCGACTCGAGCACCACGCCGCGGTCGGCGAGCCGCAGCGACAGCTCGACGTTCTGCTCGATGAAAAGAACGCTGATACCCTGCCCCTCGCGGATGCGGCGCACGAGCGCGGCGATCTCCTCCACCATGCGGGGCGCGAGGCCGAGGAAGGGCTCGTCGAGCATCAGGAGCTTGGGCTGCGCCATCAGGCCGCGCGCGATCGCCACCATCTGCTGCTCGCCGCCGGAGAGCGTGTGCGCGAGCTGCGATCGCCGCGTTTTCAGTAATGGCAGCAGTGCTTCCAGGCGTGCCAGCGTTTCCTCACGATGCGGGCGCGCGCGTGGGTTGTGCGCGCCGAGGAGCACGTTGTCATGCACGGTGAGGAACGGGAAAAGGCGCCGGCGCTCGAGCACGTGCGCGATGCCAATGCCGGCGCTCCGGTGTGGGGGCGAGCCGTCGATGCGTTGCCCCTCGAAGCTGATCCGACCCGCCCGCGGGCGAAGCAGGCCCGAGATGGTGTTGACCAGCGTCGATTTCCCGGCGCCGTTGGGACCGAGGAGCGCCACGATCTCTCCCGGCCTCACCTCGAGCTCCGCTCCCCAGAGCACCTGGTATTCGCCATAGGCGACATCGAGCGCCTCGACGGCGAGCTGCCCTGCCGCGCTCACGCCGTGTACGCCTGCCCGAGATACGCCTCGACGACCTTGGGGTCGCGGGCGACTGCATCGGGCGGCCCGTCGGCAATGAGCTCGCCCATGTGCAGCGCGAGGATGCGCCGCGCCACGGCCGTGACGACGCGCATGTTGTGCTCGATCATGAGGAGCGTCAGGCCGCCCGCGTGCAGCTCGCGCACCAGCTCGATGAGTCCGGGTATGGAGCGCTGGTCAACGCCGCCCGTCACCTCGTCGAGCAGCACGACCCGAGGCTGCGTGGCGAGCGCGCGCGCGAGCTCCAGCCGCTTGCGCTGGCCGGTGGAGAGCGTGCGCGCATGAGCGTTCGCTTTCTCGAGCAGCCCGACACGGCGCAACCACTCGTGCGCCTGGTCGCGCGCATGCCGCACGTCGTGCGTGCGCGTGAGCGCGCCCACCATGACGTTCTCGGCGACCGTCATGCCCTGAAACGGTCGCAGCTTCTGGAAAGTGCGCGCGACACCGCGGCGACACACGTTGTCGGGCGAGAGCCGGGTCAGCCGGGCGCCGTCCAGCTCGACCTCGCCTTCGTCCGGCGCATAGAAGCCGCTGATGCACTCGAAGAGTGTCGACTTGCCGGCGCCGTTGGGGCCGATGACGCCGACGAGCTCGCCCGCGGCGATGTTGAAGGTGATGCCGCGATTGGCGATGATGCCGCCGAAGCGCTTGGTGACGCCGCGCACGCTGAGCAGGCTCACCGCTTGTGCATCCAGCCGACCAGCCCGCGCGGTGCATAGCGCACCATGACGATGAGCGCGATGCCGTACAGGATGAGATAGAGGCCGACGAGATGCGAGCCGAGGCCGCCGAACTCGGCGCGCAGCCAGGTCTCGACCGTGGTGACGAGCACCGAGCCCAGGAAAGGCCCGAGCGCGCTGCCCAGGCCGCCGATGATCGCCGCAAGCGCGAAGCGCACCGACAGGTCGACCGAGAACACGTAGAGCGGATCGACGAAGCCGACGTACTGCGCCCAGAGGGCGCCGCAGACCGCCGTGAAGGCCGCGCTCGCCGCGATCGCTGCGACCTTGAGCCGGCGCGCCCGGACACCGAGCGAGAGCGCCGCATCCTCGTCTTCACGCACCGCCGCGAGCTGAAATCCTCGCCGCGAGCGTTCCAAATACAGTTGTGCCAAATACACAACCAAGGCAAGGACGAGGACGATCCACACCCAGATGCGCTTGTCGGCGATGCCGAGCGTCCAGAACCCGGCGCGAAACGGCACCGGGATCCCTTCCGAGCCGGCGGTGAAGCCGCGCCAGCGGGCAGCGCCCAGGAGCAGCACCTGCGACACCGCGATCGTCGCGATGACGAAGTACGGTCCGCGCAGGCGATTGGCCAGAAAGCCGATGAGCGTTCCGGCCGCGGTCGCCGCGCCCGCGCCGATCGCCACGCCGTACCACGGCGAAATGTTCCAGCGCACGCCGCAGAGCGCGGCGGCGTACGCCCCCAGGCCGAAGAAGGCGGAATGGCCGAGCGAGATCTGCCCCGCGTAGCCCCCGGCGATGTTCCACGCGCCCGTCGCGCATCCCCAGACGAGAA
>JAEKLK010000245.1 GCA_019509895.1 Betaproteobacteria bacterium
CCGAGCGCCGTGACCTGCGCGGTGAGCGCTTCGCGCTGCGGCCCGTCGCCGACGACCACTAGCGTCGCGCCCTTGGGCAAGGCCTCCAGCAGGTAGCGGTGGCCCTTCCAGCTGCGCAGCGTGGCGACGATGCCGATGAGCATCGCCTGCGGCGGCAGCGCGAGCGCAGCGCGCGCCGCCTGCTTGTCGCCCGGCTGGTAGCGCCGGGCGTCCTGGCCCGTCGGCACCGATTCGATGCGCGCGGCGGGCACGCCGGTGCGCTCGATGAGCTCGCGCTTAAGCGCCTCGCCCGTCGTCACGATGCGTGCCGCCCGGTGGTACAGCCAGCGCGTCAGCACATTGCGCGGCACCGGCGCCGAGATATGGCGCGTGCGCACGATCGGCACCCGCTTCCCCTCCGTCGCCAGGGCCGCAAGCCAGGAATCAGTCGAGCTGTGCGTGCTCAGCACGTCGCACCGGTTCTCGGCCAGCCAGCGGCGCAGCGCGCGCAAACCCGTGAGCCGCTTTTTCGTAATGGGCAGCGCGACCGGCCGCAATCCGAACGCGGACGCCTCGGCAAAGATGCGCGCTTCCGGCGGGCAAAGCAGCATCAGCTCGTGGCCGCGCCGCGCGAGTCCCTGCGCCTCGGCGAGGATGCGCAGCTCCTGCCCGCCCCAGCCGAGCGATGACTCGGTGTGGACGATGGCGAGCTTGTCGCTCAAAAGTGGTTCGCCTCTGGCTCAGGCCGCCGCGCGCTGGGCGGCGTATTGAATGCGATAGAGCCGGGCGTAGATGCCGTCTTTGGCGAGCAGCTCGCTGTGCGTGCCGAGCTCGGCGACGCGGCCGCGCTCGAGCACAGCGATGCGGTCTGCGCCTTCGATGGTCGAGAGCCGGTGCGCGATGACGATCGTCGTGCGGCCGCGCATCAGCGTGTCGAGCGCCGCCTGCACCTGGCGCTCCGATTCGGAATCGAGCGCCGAGGTGGCCTCGTCCAGTATCAGCACCGGCGCGTTCTTGAGCAGCGCGCGCGCGATCGCCAGTCGCTGCCGCTGGCCGCCGGAGAGGCGCAGCCCATTCTCGCCGATCAGCGTGTTCATGCCTTCCGGCGTCTCGCGGATGAAGCTCATCGCATGCGCGGCTTCGTCGGCGGCAATGACGTCTTTCTCCGGCGCGCCGGCCATGCGACCGTAGGCAATATTGGCGTAGATCGTGTCGTTGAACAGCACGATCTCCTGCGAGACGAGCGCGATGTTGGCGCGCAGGCTCTCCAGCGTCAGCGCCTGCATGTCGTGCCCGTCGAGCAGAATGCGGCCGGCGTTCGGCGAGTAAAAGCGGGGCAGCAGGTTCACGAGCGTCGTCTTGCCACCGCCCGAGGGGCCGGCAAGCGCGAGCGTCTCGCCCGGCCGGATGTGCAGCTCGATGCCGGCAAGCGCCGGCTCCACGCGGGTCGGATAAACGAAGTGCACGTCTTCGAAGGTCACCTCGCCGCGCGCACGCCCGATCGCGACGTGGCCGCTGTCTTCCTCCGGCGGCGTGTCCATCAAGCCGAATACGCTTTCCGCCGCCGCGAGCCCGCGCTGGATATGCGGGTTGATCTCGGCGAGATGCTTGATCGGCGCGAGCAGCATGAGCATCGCGGTCATGAAGGAGGCGAAATCGCCGACCGTCGCGCGCGTCACCAGGATGCCCTGCATCGCGAGGTAGATGATCACGGCGACCGCGGTGGCCGCAAGGACGTGCGTGATCGGTGTCGTGAGCGCGGCGGCCATCTCGCCGCGCACGAGGAAGCCACGCAGGTTCTGGGCCGTTTTCAGGAAGCGCTGCGCCTCGTAGGCGTCTCCGCCGTAGACCTTGACCACTTTATGGCACTCGATCGCTTCCTGCAGCACATGCACCAGATCGCCCATGACGCGTTGCGCGCCGCGCGCCATGTGCCGCAGCCGCGCGGCGATCAGCCGCACCGTCAACGCGATCGGCGGCGCGATCGCCAGCGTTATCAGCGTCAGCTTCCAGTTGAGATAAAAGAGCCAGGCGAGCAGGCCGATGACGGCGATCGAGTCGCGCACCAGCACGGTAAGCACGAAGGTCGCCGCGCCGCTCACGTTCTGAACGTCGTAGGCGACCTTCGACAGCAGCGAGCCCGACGTATGGTCGTCGTAGAAGCGCGCCGGCAGCTTGAGCAGCCGATCGAACATCCCGCGGCGAAGGTCCAGTACCACGCGGCTCGAGACCCAGTTCATCAGATACGAGGAGGTGAACGTGAGGATGCCGCGCACCAGGAAGATGCCGACGATCGCGCCGGCGAAAAGCAGCGGCGGCGCGCTCGGCCCCTTGGCTCCGAAGCCCTGGTCAAGGAGCGGCTTGATCATCGCCGGGAAGAGCGGCTCGGTCGCCGCCGCGAGCACCATGCCGAGGACGCCGAGCGCGAATACCTTCGCGTACGGACGGACGTAAGACAGGAGCCGCAGGTACAGCGTGCGCGAGCTGGGCGTCGTCATGCCGCCTCCGCGCTCAGGCGCTGGTAGAGCGCGCTCAGCCGGCCCGCCATGGCATCGAGGCTGAAGCGCTCGACGCTCGCGCGCGCCGCATTCGATACCCTCGCATCGCGCACCGCCTCGTCCGCGGCGCGCAGCAGCCGGGCGAGCGTGGCCGGGTTGTCCGGCTCGCACAGCCAGCCGTTGACGCCCGGCTCGATGATCTCGGCGGCGCCGCACTGCGTGCTGACGATTGCCGGCAGGGCCATGGCCAGTGCTTCGAGAACGGTGTTCGGAAAGGGGTCGTAGCGGGTCGGCAGGATAAGGCAGTCGGCCGCCGCGTACAGCGGACGCACGTCGTCGCGGGCGCCGAGGAAGCGGACCCGATCGCCAAGCGGCGCCGCCTGCGCCATGAAACGCGCCGCCTCGCGGTCCTTGCCGACGACCAGCAGCCAGTACGAGCGATGGTTGGCGATCTTGAGCGCTTCGATGGCCGCGGCCAGCCCCTTGCGGGCGAAGCCCGAGCCGACGAAGAGAAACAGCGTGTCGCGCGGGGTGCAGCCGATCTCGGCGCGCGCGGCGCCGCGCAGCTCGGCGCGCAGCCGGGGATGGAAATGGTTGAGGTCGACGCCGCTATAAACGACGTGCAGCTTTTCGGGCGCAATGCGAAAGCCGCGCCGGATCTCCTCGGCGACCATGCGCGAGTTGCAGATCACGGCGCGAAGGCGCGGATGCTCGAACAGCTGCCGCTCCGCGCTGCACACATACCGATGGTAAGGACTGACCGCGATACCGAGGCGCTCGAAGAAGCTCGCCGCGCGTGCCCGCAGCTCGAGCCAGCGCCGGTGCACGCCGTCGCCGGCCCGATAGACGTCGCAGCCGGGGATACGCTCGTGCGACTGCACGACGTCGAACCCCTCGCGCCGCCACGCGGCGCGCGCGGCGCGCGCAAACGACCAGTCGCGCCACACCTTGCCGATGTGGAAGGGATCAACGCGCAGCACGCGGCGCGCGCCCCAGCCCTGCGCCTCGCGCGCGATCAGCGTCACCTCGGCGCCGGCGCGCTCGAGCGCCGGCAGCGCCCGGGCGATGAAGCGCTCGGCGCCGCCATAGGGCGTGTAGCGCTGGCGCACGATCGCGAGCCTCATTTTCTCTGTCGGCCTCATGCCGCCCGCGCGAGCAGCTCGCGCGCCGCCGCGTACACCGCGTCCACCGGCAGCAGCGTCAGGCACTCGCTCACCTTGCCGCCGCCGCAGCCGTCGACCCGGCACGGTCGGCAGGAGTGGCTGCTGGTGATCAGACGCTGCTCGACCTTCCAGGGCGCCCATTCCTCCTCGCTCGAAGGCCCGAAGAGCGCGACGGTCGGCGTGCCCATCGCCGCGGCGAGATGCATCGGCATCGAATCCACGCCGATAAAGAGCCGCGCCCGCGCCGTGAGCGCGCCGAGCTCCTTGAGGGTGAGCTGCCCGGCGAGGTTGAGCGGCTTTGCCGCCGTGCGCGAGAGAATCTCGTCGATGAAGGCGCTCTCGCCAGGCGCGGCCGTCAGCACGACGCGCTCGCCCTCGGCGGACAGGCGATCGACGAGCTGCGCGTTGCGCTCCGCCGGCCAGCACTTGAAGGTCCAGCGCGACGCGGGATGCATGTGCACGAAGCTATCGGGCAGCGCAAGCCCGGCGATCCGGCGCTCGGCGTCGCGGCCGGGAACGAACTGCAGCTTGCGCTCATTCAGGCCCGGCTGGACGCCGATGCGCCGCAGTGCATCGAGGTGCACCTCCACCTGGTGGCGGTTGCGAATCAGCGGATAGAGGTGCGTAAAGCTCCTGCGCCACCAGGCGCCGCGCCGGGGAGCGATCGGTGCAACGCTGTAGCGCACGCCGAGCAACCGCGCGAGCCACGCGCCGCGCGGATGATCGGTGAGATTCACGAGGAGATCGTAGCGGCGCTTGCGCAAGGCGCCGAGCAGTGCGCGTTCCCTGCGCAGTTGTTGCCAGGCGCCGAGCTTGCGCCAGCCGCGGCCGATGGTGTGCAGCTCGGCGAGCGCCGGATGGCCTTCGAGCATCGGCGCCGTGTCATCGTAGACCAGCGCATCCACCTCGAGGCGCGGCGCATGCGCCTTCAGCACCGAGAGTACCGGCGCGGCGAGCAGCACGTCGCCGTGGTGGCGAAGCTTGACCACCAGCGTCCGCGCGCACTCGGAGAGCGGGACGGCGTCGTGCACCATCCCGCGAGCGTACCCTAATCGAGGCGCCAGGCCACCGAGGCGAACACCGCTTGTCCCGGCTCCGGCAGCGCGCTGTAGGTCGTGGGCGCCACCGGGTCGTCGACGCGGCCGTAGCTGAAATAGCGCTTGTCGAAGAGATTGCGCACCTCGAGCGCGAGCTCCAGGCGCTGCGCCGGACGATGCTCGAGCTTGAGATCCAAGATGCCATAGGTCGGTTGCGAGCCAAAACGGTTCGCCGCGTCGTTATCGAAGCGCTGCGCTCCGACATAGCGGGCGTTGACGTTCATGCGGCTCTTCGCCGCAAAGCGCCAAGAGGCGCCGGCGGTGGCCAGTACCTCGGGCACGAGCGGCACGCGATTGCCGCTCACGTCGATGCCGCCATAGACGCCCGAGCGAAAGCGGGCGTCCATGAAGGCGAGCGCGCCGCGCAGCTCCAACGTGTCGGTGGCGCGCCAGCCGCTCTCGAGCTCGAGCCCGCGGCGCCGCGTCGGCGAAAGATTGACGTTGGCGCCGAAGGGCGGCACGAGCGGGCTGAAGTAGATCTCGTTTTCCAGATTGATATGGTAGAGGCTGGCGCGGCCGCGCAGGCGCGGGCTCTCGTACTCGAAGCCGAGCTCGCCGCTCACCGCAGTCTGCGGCTTGAGAAGCTCCGTTGGACAGGAGGCCGGGAAGAAGCACGCGTTCTCGTCGAACGTGGCAACGCGAAAGCTCCTGCCCGCGCGAGCATAGGTTGACCAGCCGCTCGCCCAGGCGTGGCGCAGCGCCGCCTCATACGCGGGAAGGTGCTGGCTGCTGGTGTTGTCGGCGCTTGGCGGGAACTCGAGCGTCAGGCGCTGCGCCATCCGCTGCTCCCGCACCCCAAGGACCAAGCGTGTCGCGGACGCGACCCAGACGTTCGCTTGCGCGTAGATGGCCGCGTTGCTTTGCTCGCTCGTGCGCTGCGAGCTCGGGAAACCGGCGAAGGTGCTGGCGGCACCGAATTTCCAGCCCTCCAGGTCTATGCCGGTCACGAGCTCATGTGTGCGTCCGAGCGCATCGAAGGCGATGCGCACGCGCGGCGAGAATGTCCATTGGTCGACGTCGGTGTCGCCCTGGAAATCGCCGAACGCGCTGCCGAGCGAAAAGCGCGAGTGCTTGGTGCGGTAGCCGAAATCGGCCGAGAGCTCGTGCCGGCCGAGCGGCTTCGTGCCGCCGAGCAGCAGCTGCACGCCTTCCCGCTCCCGCCAGTCGTTCGGCGTGTTGGTCTGCTGCGGATCCTGGGCGATCTCGGCTTCGGTGAGCGATCCCGGCAGGCGTTGCCGCTGCTCGTCTAGCGCGAGCTTGGCGTAGAGCCGGCCGGCCGGCGAGATCGCCTCCAGGCGGCCGATGGCGTTGCGCTGCCGATAGGCGCTGTTCCTGCGATAGCCTTCTGTCTCCTCGTAGGACGCGTCGAAGCCGCCGCCAAAGACCTTGCCGTACCGCTCGCCGCCCGCCCGCAGCTCCTGCGTGCCGTAGCCGCCGGCGCGCCCAAGCGCATAGGCGTGTGCGTCGCCTGGCTGCCCGCGCCGCGTGATGATGTTGATGGTGCCGCCGGTCGCGCCACTGCCGTACAGCACTGCGCCGCCGCCGCGCACGATCTCGATGCGCTCGATCGACTCGAGCGGGATCGCGGAGAGCTGTGCCGACTCGAGCTCGTTCTCGCTGATGCGCACGCCGTCAATGAGGATCAGCGTGTTCTGGTCGCCGGTGACACCGAACCCGCGCAGATCGATCTGCTGGTTCTGCGTGCCGGCGAGGTTGCGCACCTGCAGAAGGCCGAAGTGCGCCAGGATCTCCGGCAGGTTCGAAGTGGCGCTCTTGCGGATATCGTCCGCGCTGATGACCGTTACGCCGACGGGCAGGTCGCGCTTGACATCCGGAAAGCGCGTGGCGGTAACGACGAGCGTCTGGTCCTGCGCCCAGCAAAGCGAGATGCAACCGGCGAGGAAACCGGTCGTGATGAAACGCCGCATGACAAACCTCCCTGGCGTCTTCCCCGACGCCTAAAAGTGGTTAAGAAGGCGCCAGGCCGGTCTCCGGACTCGCGAGGATTCCCGCCGCCCGCCTTCCCACGCTCATCGCGCAGTGGCACTGCGGGGCGGCTTGTCTCGCTTACCGTTGCGGGGGCAGTCGAGGCTTTGCACCTCGTTCCCGAACACCTGGCAGCGGCGCTATCTTAATCATGGCGTCCCGGCCAAGGTCATGCAGTACATGCAAAAGCCGCTCTTACTTCTTGACGCAGCTTGAAATTTGCAACATAGTCGCGCCGTGGAGGCGGAGTTCAATTCACTCGAAGCCAAGGTCGAGCAGTTCGTCGCGCTTTGCGAGCGGCTGCGCGCGGAAAACAGCGAGCTGCGACAGCAACTGGCCGCCGCGCAGAAGGACGCAAAGCTCCTGAATGAGAAGATCGATGGCGCGAAATCCAAGCTCGAAGGACTGCTCAACCGGCTGCCCGGGTGATGGCTGAAGGCGGAAACACGGTGGAGGTGCAGCTGCTCGGACGCACCTACCGGGTCGCGTGCGAGGAAAACGAGCGCGAAGCGCTCATGCAGGCGGTCGCGTACCTCGACGGCAAGATGAACGAAATCCGCCGCGCCGGCAAAGTCATGGGTGCCGAACGCATCGCGGTGATGGCGGCACTGAACGTGGCCCACGAATTGCTGAGTGTCAAGCTCGGCGCGGGCTTCGACGTCGGCCAGACGAAACGCCGTCTCTCGGCGATCGAGTCGCGGCTCGACGCGGCGATTGCAAAACAGGAAAAGTTGTTCTAAAAGATTTCTGTTCCCTGCTGTGTACGACAGGGCTCAATTTTTCCGAACCGATAGCTTCCTCAGGTCGCCGCCTTAGTGTCACTGTTGTGAGCGTCCCTCCCGCACCGCAGTTCTTACTGCGGGCGGATGCCGGACGAGCCTGATGTGACCGGAAAGCGACCACCCTGTTTAGCCAGGGTTCGGGAGCCGAGCCCACCGGCACAAGCGGGGGACACCCCCTCCGCATAACAACGATGAAATACTGGCTGATGAAGAGCGAGCCCGACGAGTGCTCGATCGATGACGTGCTCGCGGCGCCCCGGCGCAGCACCCCGTGGAGCGGTGTGCGCAACTATCAGGCGCGCAACTTCATGCGTGACCAGATGAAGGTGGGCGACGGCGTGCTCTTTTATCACTCGAGCTGCGATGAGCCGGGCATCGCCGGCATCGCCGAAGTGGCTTGCGCCGCCTATCCCGACGTGACGCAGTTCGACCCGAAGAGCGACTACTACGACGCCAAGGCAAAGCGCGATGCGCCGCGCTGGTTCAATGTCGACGTGCGCGCGCTGAAGAAAACGCGCCTGGTGCCGCTCGCCGAGCTGCGCAAGCACAAGCCGCTTTCCGGCATGCGGCTTCTCAGGCCCGGGAATCGCCTGTCGATCACGCCGGTCAGCGCGGCCGAGTGGAAGTACATCACGGGCCGGCTGGTTTGAAGAACGACACGCTGCTGCGCGCACTCGCCCGGCAGCCGACCGCGTATACGCCGATCTGGCTCATGCGCCAGGCCGGCCGCTATCTTCCCGAGTACAACAAGACGCGCGCCCAGGCGGGCAGCTTCCTCACGCTCGCCAAGACGCCAGCCCTCGCGACCGAAGTGACCTTGCAGCCGCTGGAGCGCTTCGCGCTCGATGCGGCGATCCTCTTCTCCGACATCCTGACGATTCCCGATGCGATGGGCCTCGGCCTCCAATTTACCGAGGGCGAGGGCCCGCGCTTCGCGCGGCCGCTGCGCGACGAGCGGGCGATTGCCGCGCTCGCGGCGCCGGACCCGAGCGCCGAGCTTCGCTATGTACTCGACGCCGTGCGCCAGATTCGCCGCGCGCTCGCCGAAC
>JAEKLK010000246.1 GCA_019509895.1 Betaproteobacteria bacterium
AGCGGCAGTTCCGCTATCCGCACCGGCGCCAGTTTATCGAGGTGCCGGCCGGGAAGCTCGAGCCGAACGAGCCGCACCTCGAGAGCGCGAGGCGCGAGCTGCTGGAGGAGACGGGCTACGCCGCCGAGGAGTGGACCCACCTCACCGTGATCCATACCGCGATTGCGTACACCGACGAGGCGATCGACATCTTCGTCGCGCGCAAACTACGCAAGGTGCGCGACGCGGCACTCGATGCCGGCGAATTCGTCGAGACATTAATCGTGCCGTTCGCCGAGGCCATCGCCATGGTGCGCGACGGCCGCATCACCGACGCGAAATCCGTCGCTGCGCTCTTGTGGGTGAATACCTGGCGTAAGTAGGCGGGAACGCCGCTTGCAGCAGGAGGGGCTCCCAGCCTCAAGGAGGAGCTCATGAAGCGACTCGCATCCGTATTCGCCCTGGCCGCGCTCGCCACATCGTGCGCCGTCTCGCCGCCAGACAACACCTACGCGTTCCGGCCCGGCACCGGCACCATCGAAAATGTGCAAGCCGCGCGCGTGGCGGTCCCCGGCGGCACGGCGCCCGAGACACCGCTCCGGCAAATGACCCGGCCGCGCTGGATGGACGGCTATCAGCTGGCACCGTGCAATCCGCCGCCGCCGGCGGCAGCGCCTCTTCGCAGAGCCTGAGCGTGCGCATGGACGACGGCACGACGCAGGTTCTCACCGTGCAGGGGGCGAGCTTCCAGCCGGGCGAGCGCGTGGCGATAGGCGCCGACGGTCGCGTGCTGCCGCAGTAAGCGCAGCTAGCGCAGCAGGAACTCGACGCCCGCGACTAGCAGCAGCGCGGCGAACGCCGCCGCGCACACCGCGCACACCGGGCGCGCGATCGGCTGCAGCCGCTCGAAGATCACGAGTGCGTGTGGTCTCATATCGCTCTCGTGGCAGCAAGCGGTGTTCCGCACGGACCGGTTCAAACGGGCCATTGCGCGGTGTAGCATCCGCGTTCTCACAACAGGGAGAACAGTCATGCGCCGACTTCATTGCTTCGCGCTCACGACACTCGCGCTCGCGCTATCCGGCCCGGCAAGCGCCGATGAGACCTGCAATTCGCCGTACATCTCGAAGCTGATCAAGGGACAGGAGGACTACGTCTACGTCTGGACGCTCGGCGTCGAAGGGCTTGGCGACGGCTCCGACAAGCTCGTCACCGTGGACGTCAACCCGAAGTCGAAGAGCTACGGCAAGGTGATCAGCAGCGTCTCGACCGGCACGCGCGCCGAGGCGCATCACATGGGCTTCACCGACGACCGGCGCCATATCTGGGCGGGCGGCCTGTCGGCCAACACCATCTGGGTATTCGATATCGCGGGCGACCCGGCGAAGCCGAAGCTGGTGCGTACGGTGAGCGACCTCGGCGACAAGTCGGGCTTCCTCGGGCCGCACACCTATTACGCGCTGCCAGGACGCATGCTGGTGCAGGCCCTCTCCAATACCAAGGACAAGGGCGGACAGACCGGCATGGCGTTGTACTCGAACCAGGGGAAATTCCTCGATGCCAAGGCGATGCCGACCGCCAACGGCGGCGATGGATATGGTTACGACCTGGCGGTGAACCCGAAGAAGAACGTGCTGCTTACTTCAAGCTTCTCGGGCTACGCCAACTACATGCGCCCGCTCGGCGATCTCATCAAGGATGCCGAGGCGATGAAGAACTTCGGCAACACCATGGTGGTGTGGGATCTCAAAGCGCTGAAGCCGCAGAAGGTGCTGTCGGTGCCGGGCGCGCCGCTCGAGATCCGCTGGTCGCTGAACCAGAAGGACAACTGGGCGATCACCGCGACGGCGCTCGGCTCTAAGCTCTGGCTGGTGAAGCAGGACGCGAGCGGCGACTGGACCGCGAAGGACGTCGGCGCCATCGGCGATCCCTCGAAGATCCCGCTGCCGGTCGACATCAGCATCCGGCGCGACGGCAAGGGCCTGTGGGTCAACACGTTCATGGATGGCAAGACGCGCTACTTCGATCTTTCGAACCCCGAGGCGCCGAAGCAGACCTACGAGAAGGTGACCGGCAAGCAGGTCAACATGATCTCGCAGAGCTGGGACGGAAAGCGTGTCTACATCACCTCGTCGCTGCTCGCCAACTGGGACAAGGGCGGCGCCGACAACGAGCAGTTCATCCGCGGTTTCGCCTGGAACGGCAAGGAGCTGGCGCAGAAGTTCGAGGTCGACTTCAACAAGGAGCAGCTCGGCCGCGCGCACCACATGAAGCTCGGCTCGAAGGCGCTGCAGGCGAAGGCCGAAGGCGGATGAAGCGGCTGGCGCTCGCCGCGGCGTTGGCCGCGGCGCCGGCGTTCGCGCATCACGTGGAGCTGCTGCCGCCGCTCGACTTCGTGCCGCCGGCGCCGGGCAGCTACGTCCTGCATCACATCATGCCGGCGCCGGAGGGACGCGTGCTCGGCGTCGACGGGCGCGCGGCGCCGCTCTCGCGCTACACCCACGGCGGCATCACGCTCCTCGGCTTCATCTACACCACGTGCAGCGATCCGGACGGGTGCCCGCTCGCATACCGCGTGTTCGATGCGTTGAAGGAAGCGATCGCCTCGCGCCACGAGCTGCACGGCAAGGTGCGCTTCGTGACGCTGTCGTTCGATCCGGCGCGCGATACGCCGGAGGTGATGAAGAGTTACGCCGGCAGCCGCGCGCTCGACAAGGGCAACGGCCTGCGCTGGACCTTCCTCACCACGCGCTCGGCGCGCGAGCTGATGCCGCTCGTCGAAGGCTTCGGCCAGGACGTGCGGGTAACCCGCAACGGCCGCGAGCTCTCGCACGTGCTGAAGGTGTTCCTCATCGACGCCGGTGGCGACGTGCGCGAGATCTACAGCTCCAACTTCCTGCACCCGCAGGTCGTGCTGAACGACATCGAGACGCTGCTCGCCGAGGAACGCTAGCTCCCCTTTGCGCTACGCCGCCTGCCGCGCCGGCTGGCGCAGCAGGCGCGCCTTGGCGACCAGGTTCTCGAGCAGCTGCCGGATCATCTTCTTCGACGTCTCGTCGGTCAGGTTGCCCTTCTCGTCGAAGCGCTGCGGCGCGCTGGCGATGGCCACCTCCGGCTGTACCACCGCCTCCATGTTGAGGAAGACGAAGCACTGGCGCACCTGGTACTGCGCGCGAATCCCGCCGGCGACGCCCATCGCGGCGCTCATCAGCGCGACGGGCTTGCCGCTCCAGGCGTTGTCGCCGTACGGGCGCGAGGCGACGTCGAGCGCGTTCTTCATCACGCCCGGCACGCCGTAGTTGTACTCGGGCGTGCAGAACAGGATCGCGTCGGCGGCGCGGATCTTCTGCTTGAACTCGGTCACCTTGGCCGTGGGATTGCGCTCCTCGTCCTGATTGAAGAGCGGGAGCCCCGCGATGTCGTAGATCTCGAGGCGCGCGCCGTCAGGGCAGAGCTGCTGCGCGGCGCGCAGCGCGCCCTTGTTGTACGAGTCCTTGCGCAGGCTGCCGGCGATGCCAAGGATGGTGAGCTGATCGGCCATGGGATCCTCCAGGAGATATGCCAGCAGAGCGAGAAATGTGCCCGTCCGCTACGATTCCAGGATGAGCTCACCGCAATTGCGACGTCAGGATCGCGTTCTCGGCGACGCGGAGGCGCGCGCGCTTCTCATGCGCGCCTACTGCGGGCGCATCGCGAGCGTCGGCGCCGATGGCTGGCCGTATCTCGTGCCGCTGCTCTACCTCTTCGAGGACGGCGAGATCACGGTGCACAACTCCGCCGCGCGCGGGCACTTCCGCCTGAACGTCGAGCGCGAGAGCCGTGTCTGCTTCGAGGTCGACGAGCCGGTCAAGGTGTTCGACTATGGTCGTTTCGAATGCGACACCGGGCTCGCATACCGCAGCGCGATCGCCTGGGGCCGCATCCGCATCGTCGAGGATCGCGCGGCGAAGAGCCGTTTCTTCGACGCGCTGCTCGCGAAGTACGGCACCGGCACGTCCGGCCGGCCGCAAGGCTTCTACCCGCGTCTCGACGAAGTGACCGTGTATGCGATCGCGGTGGAGCGCCTCACCGGCAAGCATTGCCCGCTGCCGCCACTCGCGGAGCAGTGGCCGGCGCTGGATCGCACCAAGTCGCCGAACGCGCGGCCTTAGCTTCGCAACTGCACCCAGACGGGCGTGTGATCGCTCGGCTTCTCCCGGCCGCGATGCGAGCTGTCGACGCCGTCGCCGATCAGCCGCGGCAACAGGTTCGGCGTGAGCAGCAGGAAGTCCATGCGGAAGCCGGCGTTGCGCCGGAACGCGGCATCGTTCACCCAGAATGTGTAGACGCGCTCGTCGGGATGCAGATGGCGGGTCACATCGATCCATCCCTGCTCGAGCAAACTGCCAAAGGCAGCGCGCGTCTCGGGCTGCACCACGGCGTCGAGCCGCCATAGCCATTCGTTGTAGATGTCTGCCTTGGTCGGGACCACGTTGAGATCGCCGGCCAGCACGCTAGGCTTTCGCGAGTCGATCAGTGTCCGCGCATGCGCGTTGAGGCGCTCGAACCAGGCGAGCTTGTAGTCGAACTTCGGTCCGGGCTGCGGATTGCCGTTGGGCAGATATGCGGAAGCCACGACCAGCCCCTTGACCTCTGCCTCGAGATAACGCGCTTGCAGATCGCGCTCATCCCCCGGCAGCCCGCGGCGAATCTCTACCGGCCGCTCGCCCTTGGCGAGGATCGCGACGCCGTGATGGGAGCGCTGGCCGTGCCAGAGCGAGCCATAGCCTGCCTCTTCCAGCGCCCGCGCCGGGCATCTCTCGTCGGTCGTCTTGATTTCCTGCAGGCAAACGATGTCGGGGCTCGCCTCGTCGAGCCACTCCAGCAGCCGCGGCAGCCGGCCGTTGACGCCGTTGACGTTATAGGTGGCGACCTTCAGCGTCACGCCGGCAGCATCACTCCGCCTTGATGCCGCGCTCCTTGACCACGCGCGCCCATTTCTTCTGTTCAATTTGCAAGTGCGCGGTCGCTTCTTCCGGTGTGCTCGCAATTACGGTCAGCCCGCGCTCTTCGTAGAACTTCACCTGCTCGGGGGCGGTGAGGACCTTGCGGATATGCGAATTGAGCGTCTCGACAATCGCGCGCGGTGTTCCCTTGGGCGCCGCAACCACGAACCAGGTATCGAACTCGTACCCGGGCACGCCGGCCTCGGCGACCGTCGGCAGCTCGGGCATGGCGGGGTTGCGCTTCATGCTCGTCACGGCCAATGCGCGCATCCGTCCGGCTTTGACGAAGCCGATCTCCTGCGAGATGTTGCCGAAGGTCACTCCCACGTCGCCGGCGATGAGCGCCTGGTCCGCGGGACCACCTCCTTTGAACTGCACGGCCACGATGTTGACGTCCGCGAGCAGGTTGAAAAGCTCGCCGGCAATGTGCGGATTGGTGCCGACGCCGGCAGCGGAATAGAAGAGCTCACCCGGCTTCGCCTTGGCGAGCGCGATCAGCTCCCCGACGGAGCGCACCGGCAGGGACGGATGGACTGTGATGAACGATGGCGATGACGCGACGAGCGAGATCGAAACGAAGTCCCGCAGCGGATCGTACGGCGCGCGTGGCATCAGGAACTGGTTGGTGACGAACGGGATGGTGTTGATGAGAAGCGTGTAGCCGTCCGGCGGCGCGTTCATCACGACCTCCGTGCCGATCACTCCGGAGGCTCCCGAGCGGTTATCGACGACCATCTGCTGGCCCAGGGTCTCCGAGAGCTTGGCCGCGAGCAACCGGCCAACCACATCGACGCTGCCGCCGGGCGGAAAGGGTGAGACCAGCCGCATCGCCTTTGACGGATAGCTTTGCGCGAGCGCCGTCGAAGCCACCATCGCCGCGGCCGCTACCATCGCGGCCGCCATGAAGCGCCACAAACTGTTCATCGGTCTGCCCCTCCTTGGAATGCCACGGTCCAACTGCATTATCGCAAGTGGCGCATCGGGCCTATTGATTGGCGCGATTTACCTAGGCTGCACGCGTTGCGGTCCGCTACATTCCACGCGCTCGCGGCCGCATAGAGCCTGCCTGCACTCGCCATGACATCGGTTACCCGAAAGCGACTTCTGGAGTTGACGTTACTCGACATCGACAGAGGAACGGTGGCGGCGCGTTTGGACGTGTCCGTACCAATGCTCGAGCGCTGGGTCGCGGGCCAATCCCTGATGCCGGACGGCAAGCTCGCGCGCCTGCTCGATCTGCTCGACGAAACACACGGGAACACCATTCTTGACACGCGCTCGGACCGAGAAGCTCCTTGGTCGACCGGTGCCGATTGATATAGCGTCTCCCGGCAAGAGCGAGCTTTTCAGATATTGAAGAACATGAAGATCACGCCACCATCGGCACTCGCGGCATGGGCTGTCAGCACCGCATGGCTGGTCGTTTTCCTCATCCTGGAGCGCTTGGACCCCTATTGGGGCGAAGAGCTGGTCGACTGGATACAGGCCGCAAGCCTGGTGGTGGCGCTGGCGTTCTACCCGTTCTTCAAGAAGCGGTTTGCCGCCTGGTTGGCCGGGCGGTCGGCGTGATGCTTTCTCTGAAGAGAAGCTGTCGCGCTGCAATGGTGCGGATGGTTTATGGAGAGGTTAAGTTGATCCGCAGAGGAAGAAATTATGATGAGCACGCTGCTCTAGAACGGTAAATTCACAGACCATGACGCAAAGGCAATCGCCGGTGCAAATTCTGGAGCAGGCTGAAAAGCTGCTGGGGCGCAAGGAGATTGCGGCCGGCCTGAAAGTCAGAGAAGACGTCGTCAAATCCTGGTACGAAGGCACCGGAACACTGTCGAATAGCCACCTGCTTCGCCTCGCCGATCTGCTTACGAAGTACGCGGCGCAAAACAGATAGCCCGGCCCTAGCGGCGCTTGAACAGAGGCACTGCCAGGAAATAGAGCCAGGCGGTCCCGAGCAGCCACAAGGCCAAGGAAGTTGCCGCCCAAAGAATGGAAGCCACACCGATCGACGCAACGGGTGCCGACAAGAGCCCGTCCGGCCACATCCACAAGGCACCCGTAAGACAGAGACCGATCAGCGACAACTGCATCGCCAGCTCGAAGCAGACGTCCAGCACCTGACGGGCTTTCATCGGGCTACGAACGCGGAGCCCCGTCCCTGAGCTAGCCGCAGACGCCCACGTAGCCGCACGCGGTGCAGTAGTCGCAGCCGTCCTTGCGGATCAGCGTGCTGTTGCCGCACTCGGGGCAGGGCGCGCCGGCGAGCACCGGCGTCGCGCGCTCGTCGGGCGATTCAAGGATCCCCATCTGTGTGCGCGGGATGCCTTCCTCGTCGAGGATGCCGAGCATGGCGTAGCGGTGCACGATCAGTCGCGCGAGATAAGCGACGGTCGACGGGAAGGTCTGCTGCTTGCGGCTGCCGGGAACGAAGGCCATGAAGTCGCCGAGCGGCTCCGGGAAATCAAGCAGCTTGCGCAGCTTCATGCCGATCCACGCGGGGTCGAGCACGCGCATGTCGAGCGACAGGAGCTTGCACAGGCCGTCGAGCGGGCGCGGGTACTCGCCGGAGAGCCAAAGCGAGTAGGGGCGCGTGACGCCTGCCGTTGCATCATTTGCCATCGGCAGGGTGATTTCCTTGAGGCCGAGGACGAAATCGTCGCCGGTGCGCGGGTTGAGGACGTCCACCGTCCACGAGATGGTGCCATCGGTGCCGGTCTTGGGCTCCTTGAGCGCGAACATCGCGTCCATCAGCGGTGAAGAGCCGCTTTCCTGCGCAAGCTTGAACTGCTCCTCGCCGAGGCCGGCCTGCAATTGCTCCACGCGCCAGCGCACGATCTGCGCGAAGGCCGAGACGAGCGAGGGCATGCGCTTCTTCTCGCCGCGCGGCGGGAACGGCATCTCGAAGGCGTCATCGCCGCGCGTCTTGGCGAGCGTCTCGAGCTTGAGCTTCAGCCAGTCGCGGTCGTTCGCGCGCATGTCCATGGACAGCGTCTTGGCGAGCGCGCCGAGGCCGCGGGGCTGCTCGCTGCCATTCACCCACACCTCGAAAGGATGCGGCGTGCCGTTCTCGATGTGGCCGACGAACACGGCGAAGCGGTAATGCGGGTGCTCGACCATGTAGGTCCACGCCGGGTTGCCGCCGGCGAGATCCGGCCGCCCGGGCCAGCGCAACGACGCGAGCACCGGCGCCGGCACCGATTTCACGGTGAGGCGGCGATTGACATCGTCCTGCACGAAGTCCTGCGGCGTGCTGCCGACCGAAAGCACCGAGCCGAGCACTTTGTTCGGCCGATAGGTGGCGAGGCCCTTCAGCCCGGACTTCCAGGCGAGGAAGTAGAGGTCCTGGAACTCGCCGTAGGGATAGTCCTCCGGCACGTTGACGGTCTTGGAGATGCTGGTATCGATGTACGGCGCCACCGCCGCCACCATCTGCTCGTGCGCGCGTGCCGTAAGCTCGAGCGCGGTGACGAAGTAGGGCGGCAGGCTGTCGACGTCTCCTCCCATCGCCTTGTAGCGGCGCCAGGCGTGGTCCTCGACCGGGAATTCCTTCAGCGTGCCGTCGGCCATGCGCTTCTTGCGCGTATAGGTCCACGAGAAGGGCGGCTCGATGCCGTTCGAGGCGTTGTCGGCGAACGCCAGGCTGATGGTCCCTGTCGGGGCGATGGACAGCAGGTGCGAGTTGCGCAGGCCGTGCTGCTTGATGAGCTGCTTGATCGCGGCCGGCAGGCGCGTCGCGAAGCTGGTGCCGGAGAGATAGAGGTCGGCGTTGAAGAGCGGGAAGGCGCCGCGCTCGCGCGCGAGCTCGACCGAGCCGCGGAAGGCGGCATCGCGCATCGCCTCCGAGATGGTCGCCGCCATGCGGCGCGCCTCGTCGCCGTCGTAGCGAAGGCGCAGCATGATGAGCGCGTCGCCGAGGCCGGTGAAGCCTAGGCCGACGCGGCGCTTGGCCATCGCTTCGTTCCTTTGCTGCTCGAGCGGCCAGGCGGTGACTTCGAGCACGTTGTCGAGCATGCGGATCGCGACTTCCACGCTGCTCGGCGCAGGGATTCGTCGCCTCGATCGTCTCGCAGTAGTTGAGGTTGTTGTCGCGGTTGATGCGGTCGAGGAACAGGATGCCCGGCTCGGCGTGGTCGTACGTCGAGCGCATGATCTGGTCCCACAGCTCGCGTGCCCGGATCTTGCGATACACCCACAGACCGTCGGCGCGCTGGTACGTTTGCTCGCCCGGCCACGGTTTCGCCTTGTGGACGAGCTCGAACTCCTGGTCCTTCTCGACGGCGAGCATGAAGTCGTCCGTGACGCCGACGGAGATGTTGAAGTTGGCGAGGTCGCCCGCGTCTTTCGCGTGGATGAAATCCTCGACATCGGGGTGATCGCAGCGCAGGACGCCCATCTGCGCGCCGCGGCGTGAGCCCGCCGATTCCACCGTCTCGCACGAGCGGTCGAAGACGCGCATGTAGGAAACGGGTCCGCTTGCGCGCGAGCGCGTGCCTTTCACCTCGGCACCCTTGGGGCGGATGGCCGAGAAGTCGTAGCCGACGCCGCCGCCGCGGCGCATGGTCTCGGCGGCCTCGAGCAGCGCGGTGTAAATGCCGGGCCGGCCGTCGACCACCTCGGAAATCGAATCGCCCACCGGCTGCACGAAGCAGTTGATGAGCGTCGCCTGCAGCTGCACGCCCGCGGCGGAGTTGATGCGGCCGGCCGGAATGAAGCCGTCGTTCTGCGCCTGCAGGAAGCGGCGCTCCCAATGGGCGCGGCGCTCTTCGCTTTCGGCCTGGGCGAGGGCGCGCGCGACGCGGCGGCGCACCTCGTCGATGCTCGCCTCGTTGCCCTTCGCGTACTTCTCGAGCAGCGTGTCCCGGCAGATCTCCTGCGCGGGAGCGGAAATGACAGCGGTGTCCATTTTCCTATCTTACTGGATAACTATACAGTATCGGGTAGCGCGCGGCGCAGCGCGCCGGGGTTCGAAAATTATCCGGCCTGCGCCGCCGGTTCCTGCTCTTCGGCGGCCGCTGCGGAAGCCTCGGCCTCCGCCTCGCGCCGCGCGTTCTTCAGGAGGTCGGCGACTGCGGCATGGCCCATGCGAAGCGCCAGCTCGACCGGGGTATCGCCTTCGCGCGTGGTGATGCCGGCATCGGCGCCGTCGCCCAGCAGCACCTCGACCATCGCCGGGTTGCCCTTCATCGCGGCATACGCGAGCGGCGTATAGCCGTTGTCGTGATGCAGGTTCGGGTCGAAGTTCATCGCCAGCACCTTCTTGGCGTAGACCAGGTTGTTCTTTTCGATCGCGTAAAAAAGGGCGCGCACGCCTTCAGGACTCTTTTCTTTGGGCCGCGGCTCGAGGCCGGTGGGCAGCAGCCTGACGAAGTAGTTGATGGCGCCGACGCCGACCAGGGCGAGCAGCGCGAGGATGATCGGCGCGCGCGAGATGCTGAGCCCCTCGGCGATCTGCTCGGGCATGTTGGCGCCGGCAATCAGCAGGACCACGGCGACGAACAGGCCGAACTTCAGGTAAAGGAACAGCCCGAAGATGATCATGATGGCGAGCACGGCGATCAGCGCATTGTGGCTGACCCCCAGCGTGTCCTCGACGTAATCGTGCGGCAGGTTGGCGAGCACCGCGGTAATGCCCATGAGGCCCATGAGAATCAGCTCGCGGATGCGCAGTCTGGTCAGGAAATCGAGCTTTTCCTTCCCTGCAGCCATCGTTTCCCCCTTTTCTTTGAGCGCCATTGTCTAAAATTCCGGGCAGTATGTCGAAGGCTTTCGTCAAGGAAGACGGCGACTCCGGCGAGGAGATCGGAGGCGCGCCGGCGCCCTTGCCGGCTGGCAAAAATTACATCACGCCCGCGGGCTTCGCCCGGCTGCAGGCGGAGAAGAAGCAGCTCCTCGAGGTCGAGCGTCCGGAAGTGGTGAAGACCGTGGCGTGGGCCGCGGCTCTCGGCGATCGCTCGGAGAACGCCGACTACATCTACGGCAAGCGGCGCCTGCGAGAGATCGACCGGCGCGTGCGCTTCCTGATCAAGCGCCTCGAGTCCGCCGAGATCGTCCGCTCGTCGGGACGCGATACCGACCAGGTGTTCTTCGGCGCGCGCGTGCGCGTGCGGGGCGTCGCGGGCGAGCGCAGCGTGTGCATCGTCGGCATCGACGAAGTGGATCCGGCGAAAGGCGACGTGTCGTGGGTCTCGCCGATGGCGCGCGCGCTTCTCAAGGCGCGCGAAGGCGATGTCGTGCGCCTGCGCACGCCCGCGGGCGAGGCAGAGCTAGAAATCCTGGAGGTCGACTACCCATGAGCTGGATCAGGGAATTTCGCGAGTTCGCGGTAAAGGGCAACGTCGTCGACCTGGCGGTGGGCGTCATTATCGGCACGGCCTTCGGCAAGATCGTCTCCTCGTTCGTCGCCGACATCATCATGCCGCTGATCGGCATCCTGATCGGCGGCATCCATTACGAGGATCTGGTACTCGAGGTGGGCGAGGCGCAGATCACCTACGGCAAGTTCCTGCAGAACGTGATCGACTTTGTCGTCATCGCCTGGGTGATCTTCCTGATGGTGAAGGCGATCAACCATTTCCGGCGCAAGCAGGAAGCCGAGCCGCCGGCCGCGCCGCCGCCGCGCGACGTGCAGCTCCTGGAAGAGATTCGCGATCTCCTGAAGAGGAAATAATTTCGTACGAAGTACGAAATCTATTTCTTGAAGTCGCCGGCGAGGACCAGCGAAAGCTTTGCCGGATCGACGTATTTGGCGAGCGCCGCGTTTACCTCCGCGGCGCGCAGCGAGGCGATCTTCGATTCGAGCTCGATGTCCCAGGCGAAGGTGCGGCCGATGTAGAGGTACGAGGCGAGCCGGCCGGCGAGCGCCCGGTCCTGCGTGCGCGCGAGGCGCCGCGCCTCGAGGATGCCTTTCTTGCCGGCCTCGAGCTCCTCGTCGGTGAAGCCGCCCTTCACGGCGCGCGCGATCTCCTCGCGGATCGCCTGCTCGACGCGGCTGCGGTTCTGCGGCGCGAAGATGGCGGAGATGCGAAAGCCGGCCGATTGGTCGAACGGGCTCGCGCTGAAGCTGGTGTAGGTGCTGTAGGAGAGGCCTTCCTTCTCGCGTACGCGCGCCGGGATGCGCGAGGTCGAGGTGCCCCCGAGCAGGTAGTTGGCGAGCAGCATCGCCGCAAAGTCGGCATCGTCGTCGCGCATCTTCACGTTCTCGCCGCCGCGCAGCACCGCGTTCGCCTTGTCGGGCGTCGCCAGCGAATCCTCGAGCGCCGGCCGCTCGAAGAAGCGCGTGGGTACGCGCTTGAACGGGTAGGGCGTACGCCAGTCGCCGAAGAGCTCTTCGATCGCCGCCGTCACCCTGTCAGGCTCGAACTCGCCGACCACGGCGAAGTCGGCGCCGCTCGCGCCCACCAGCTCGCGATAGCACTTCTGCGCGTCGGCGAGCGTGGTCTTCTTGATCCAGGCGATGCGCTCCTCAAGCGTCGGCGTGTAGTTGCGGTGCCCCACGGGGTAGGTCTCGAGGTGGCGCGTGAGCCGCACGTCCGCCTTCGCCGCCGGGTCGGAGAGCTGCGCCTGCGTGCCGGTGAGCGCGCTTCTCTTCAGCTCCTCGAACTCGCTCGACGGGAAGGAGGGCTCGCGCAGCGCCTCGGCCACCAGGCGCAGCGCCGGGATGAGGTTTTCGCCGCGCGTCTCGATGCTCGCGCCCTCGGCGCTGACGAAGACGCGCGCGTTCAGCTTGTCGAAGGCTTCTTTGAGCTCGGCGCGGCTGCGCTTCTTGGTGCCGCGCATGAGCATCTGCCCGGCGAAATCGCAGGCCACTTCGCGGTTCATGAACGCCTTCTCGTCGCCCCAGTGCAGCGTCAGATTCGCGACCACGCGGCCGCCGCGCGTCTCCTTGGCGAGGAACGCGGCATTGATGCCGTTCGCGAGCGTGTGCCGCTGCAGCCGCGACTCGATGTTCTGCGGCGACGCATCGAACGCCTCGCCGACGCGCACGCGCTCACCGCCGGTGTAGTTGTCGAGCAGCTTGGCGACGTCCGGCACCGGGGGAATATCGGCGCGCTCCGGATGCTCCGTCGGTCGGAACTCGCCCAGCACGCGGTTGGCGCGCTTCAGATACTGGTCTGCGACGCGCTGCACGTCGGCCACTGTCACCTTGCGCAGCTGGTCGCGGTACAGGAAGAAAAGGCGCCAGTCGCCTATGGCGGCGTTTTCGGCCAGCGTGCTGACTAGGAGATTGGATTCAAGCTGTGCGCGCTCGATGTCGTTCAGGAGACGCGTGCGCGCCCGGTCGACTTCCTCCGCGGTGATCTTTTCCTTGCCGACGTTATCGAGCACCGCCAGGAGCGCCTCGCGGGCGCGGCGGAGGTCCGCGTCGTTGCCGAGCTGCGCGCCGAAGTAGGCGTAGCCCGGATCGTGCAGCTGCCGCTCCGACCCCCAGACGCTCGAGGCGAGGCCCTTCTGCACGAGCGCGCGATGCAGCCGCCCGGCCGGCGCGTCGCCCAGGATCTGCACCAGAAGGTCGAGCGCCGGATAGTCGGGATGGCTGCCGGCCATCACGCGGTAGAGCGCGACGACCAGCTGCTGGTCGCCGACGCGCTCGAGCGTCACCGAGCGTTCGCCGTCCTGCGTCGGCTCCTCGGTGTAGAAGCTCGGCAGCGTGCGTGCCGGCCTGGCGAGCGCGCCGAACTGCTGCGTGACGAGCTCGAGCGCGCGCGGCTCTTCGAAGCGGCCGGCGACGAGCAGCACCGCATTGTCCGGCTGGTACCACAGGCGGTAGAACGCCTGCAGCTTGTCGATCGGCACCTTCTCGATGTCGGCGCGCTGGCCGATGATCGGATTGCCGTAGTTGTGCCAGGGAAAGGCGAGCTGCTGCATGCGCTGGAAGAGCACGCCGCCGGCGTTGTTCTCGCCGAGCTCGAATTCGTTTCGCACCACGGTCATCTCGCTGTCGAGGTCCGCCTTGGAGACGCGCGAGTTCACCATGCGGTCGGCTTCCATCGCGATCGCCCATTCCAGGTTCTCGGGCGTCGCCGACA
>JAEKLK010000247.1 GCA_019509895.1 Betaproteobacteria bacterium
AGGTTCTCGGCGGTCTGGCCCATCAGCAGCCCGACCATCGGATCGGTCAGCCCCTTCATGATGCCGATCACGGGTTTCAGCACCGCGGCGACCGGCATGCGCGCGAAGAGCGCGAGTCGCTGACCGGTCGTCCTGGCCGCCGCCATGTCGGAGAACCACAGGACCATCTTGTCGGCATAGAGGAGCGGTGCGCGCGACAGGGCATCGACACCGCCCGCCAGCACAAGCTTGGAGCGCCCGGCGAGGATGTTGTTGATGCCGGAATCGATCGCCTGCATGCCCGAGGCGCAATTGCGCATCACCGTCCATCCCGGGACCTTCTGGCCGCAGCCCATGCGCAGCGCAGCAACGCGGCCGATGTTCACTTCATCGACCGAGGGCGCGGCGCAGCCGAGGATAACTTCGTCGACCTCGTTCGGCGCGAATGGCTGGCGGACGAGCAGCGTGCGCCCGGCCTGCGTCGCGAGGTCGGCGGCGGCGAAGGGGCCGGGCCGGTTGCGGGACTTGAGGAACGGCGTGCGCGCCCCGTCGACGATATAGACAGGCTTCACGCCGCGCGCACCATCGTGGGCTTCGCCTGCAGCTGCTCGGCGATCTCGCCGCGCCCGAAGTCCTGCGGGAAATCATCGACGCGGATCACCTGCCGGCGCAGCGCTTCCTTGCGCGTCCACTGCCCATACTCCTCGGCCGTGATCACGCCCTTGTCGCGCGCCTCGGCGGCGAGATCCTGGCCCTGCGCCAGAACGACCTTGCCCTTCTTCAGCGCCTTGCGCAGCTTGGTCTCGATCGGCTCGCAGGCGACGCTCGCGACGAACGCCTGCTCGAGGATGCCGGTCGCGTCGTCGCCCTTCGGCACGTACATGCCGGCGGTCAGGCGATCGCGCGCCGTGCCGGGCTCTAGCGCGATCTGCGCGCACTCGCGGTTGCGCGAATCGAGCGGCGGGCGCCACGGCATGCCGAGCGGAAAGATGGTGAAGCGCAGCAGCCGGGCGAGCGCCTTGACCGGGAAATTGGAGAGCACCTGGTCGATCGCCTGCTGCGCGTGATAGAGCGCGTCGCGTACCGACCAGCGAACGAGCGGCAGGTCCTCGCGCACGCGCTGGTCCTCGTAGTGCTTCAGCGTCGCGGAGACGAGGTACATCATCGACAGCACGTCGCCGAGGCGCCCGGAGATTTTCTCCTTGCGCTTGAGCGCGCCGCCCATGGCGAGCATCGACACATCCGCCAGGAATGCGAAGGCGGCCGAGAGCCGCGACACATGGCGGTAGTAGTGCGAGATCTCCGGCGACGCCCGCTTGGGCACCGGGGCGAATGCGGCATGCGTCAGGCCGTAGACGAATGCCCGAACGCCGTTACGCAGCACGTGACCGATGTGCGAGGTCAGCGCACCGTCGAACTCGCGCGATGCGTCGACGCCGGTCATCTCCTTCGCTGCGCGCATTTCTCGCAGCACATACGGATGCGCGCGGATGGCGCCCTGGCCGAAAATGATCAGCGTGCGCGTCAGGATATTGGCGCCCTCGACGGTGATGGCGATCGGCGTCATCTGGTAGCCGCGGCCGATCCAGTTGTTCGGCCCCAGGCAGATGCCCTTGCCGCCGTGGATGTCCATGGCGTCGTTCACCGCGCTACGCGCGCGCTCGGTCATGTGGTACTTGGCGATCGCCGAAAGGACGGCGGGCTTCTCACCCATGTCGACCGCGCCGGCGGTCATGATGCGGGTCGCGTCCATCATGTAGCAGTGCGCGGCGATGCGGCCGAGCGCTTCCTCGACGCCTTCCAGCTTCCCGATGGGGGTCTTGAACTGCGAGCGCACCCGCGCATAGGCGCCGGTGAAGCGCGTGAGCGCCTTCACGCCGCCGACGGAGGACGTCGGCAGCGAAATCGCGCGGCCGGCGGCGAGGCAGCCCATCAGCATCATCCAGCCTTTGCCGGCGTAGTCGCGGCCACCGATGATCCAGTCGAGCGGCATGAACACGTCCTTGCCGCTGTTCGGGCCGTTCTGGAACACCGCGTTGAGCGGCATGTGGCGGCGGCCGATGTTCACGCCGGCCGTGTTGGTCGGCACCAGCGCGCAGGTGATGCCGAGGTCCTCCTTGTCGCCGAGAAGATGTTCCGGGTCATAGAGCCGGAAGGCGAGTCCGAGGAGCGTGGCGACAGGACCGAGTGTGATGTAGCGCTTGTCCCACGTGACGCGCATGCCGAGCACTTCTTTGCCCTGCCAGTTGCCTTTGCAGACGATGCCGAAGTCGGGGATCGCGGCGGCGTCGGAGCCGGCTTCCGGATTGGTGAGCGCAAAGCACGGAATCTCCAGGCCCTTGGCGAGGCGCGGCAGGTAGTAGTCCTTCTGTTGCTCGGTGCCGTAGTGCAGCAGCAGCTCGGCGGGCCCGAGCGAGTTCGGGACCATCACGCTGATCGCTGCGGCGCTCGAGCGTGTCGAGAGCTTCATCACCACGGCCGAGTGCGCGAGGGCGCTGAAGCCGAGGCCGCCGTACTTCTTCGGGATGATCATGCCGAGGAAGCCCTTGTCCTTGATGTACTGCCAGACATGCGGCGGCAGGTCCTGCAGCTCGTGCGAGATCTGCCAGTCGTCGCATAGGGCACAGAGCTCTTCGACCGGCCCCTCGACGAACGCTTTTTCCTCGGGCCCGAGGCGCGGCGCGCGCACGGCGAGCAGCTTGTCCCAGTCGGGCCGGCCGGAAAAGAGATCGGCATCCCACCACACCGTGCCGGCGTCGATCGCCTCTTTCTCCGTCTGCGACATGTCGGGCAGGATGCGGCGATAGAGCGCGAGCACGCGATCGGTGAAGGCCTTGCGGCGCAGCCAAGGCACATTGAGCAGCGCCGCTACCACGACGAAAAACGCAGCCAGCACGACGCTGGTGGTGAAGCCGAACTCCGCCACCACGCCGAGGTACGCGAGCAGTGCGGCGGCGACGATCGTCCAGAGGACCAGGGGCGCGCCGAAATAGGCGAGCAGGAAGAAGGCGGCGATCGTGGCGAGGACGAAGAGCGTCATGGCGGTGTCCCTTAGGCGGCCTTGCGGATTACGTTCTTGAGCGGTGCGTCGAGCCCGGCAGTAAGGAAGGCGGTGAGGCGCTCCTCCAGGAGCCGCGCATCGTAGCGGTCCTCGGGTTTGCAGCCGGCGATCAGCTGCACGGTGTCGGTCGCGGCCAGGGTGTAGGCGAGCGTGCCGAACATGAAGTGCATGCGCCAGATCAGCTCCTCGCGCGGCATGTGCGGCAGCGCGCGCTCGAGCGCTGTTTTGTAGCGCTGCATCGCCGGCGCATACATTTGGCCGATGAGCTGGCGCACCTCCTTGTTCGGCTCGCTGTAGGTGCGGCCGAGGAGGCGAACGAAGTTGCGGCCGCCGCCCCGGCTGTCCTCGAGGAGGCGCAGGCCTGGGTTGATGAAGGCCCGGATGATCGCTTCCGGCGAAGGCGAGCGCTCGCTCGCTTCGAGCTTGTCGAGCTCGGCGGTGCGGGCGGCATTCATCGGATCGAGCCGGCGGCGGAAGAGCGCCTCGACGAGCGCGTCCTTCGAGCCGAAGTGGTAGTTGACCGCGGCGAGGTTGACGCCCGCCTTGGCGGTGAGCAGGCGCATCGAGGTTCCTTCGAAGCCGTGCTGCATGAACAACTCTTCGGCGGCATCGAGGATGCGGGTGCGGGTTTCGTGCGGTGGCTTGACAGCGCGCAGAGTCATGCGGGATCCCTGTTCAAACGAACGTTTGAATGTACTCGCCTCAAGGACTGCGCGTCAAGCTTGGTTTCGTGTGCCGCGCTCGTTTCAAACGCGCGGCACGCCGGCCCGCGGCTCTGCGGCAAATAGAATGCGCCGCTCGCATGGCGCATAACGCCGCACCGACACAGAAGCTCCGCGGCAATGAATGGCGCGTGGTCGGCCTGCTCGTGCCCTACCTGCTGGAATACAAATGGCGAGTCGCGCTCGCGCTCGCCTGCCTGATCACCGCGAAGCTCGCCAACGTCGGCGTGCCGCTCATCATGAAGCACGTGGTCGACCGGCTCGACGCGCAGACCGCCATCATCGCCGTGCCGGTCGCGCTGCTCGCCGTCTACGGCATCCTGCGCTTCTCGGCGACGCTCTTCGGCGAGCTGCGCGACGTAGTCTTCGTCCCGGTGACGCAGCGCGCGATCCGGCGCCTTGCGCTCGGCGTTTTCCGGCACCTGCACAGTCTCAGCCTGCGCTTCCACCTAGAGCGGCAGACCGGCGGCATGACGCGCGACATCGAGCGCGGCACGCGCGGCATTTCCACGATGCTCTCCTATTTGGTCTTTTCCATCCTGCCGGTGATCCTGGAGTTCACCTTGGTGGCGCTGGTCCTGCTCGCCAAGTTCGACTGGCGCTTTGCCGGCGTTACTTTCGGCGCGGTCATCGTGTACATCACGTTCACCGTCATCGTCACCGATTGGCGCATGGCGATTCGCCGGCAGGCGAACGAGCTCGATTCGCGCGCCAACACGCGCGCTATCGACAGCCTGCTCAATTACGAGACGGTCAAGTATTTCGGCAACGAGGATTTCGAGGCGCGGCGCTACGACGAGAACCTGCGCAAGTACGAATCGGCGGCGGTGAAGAACGAGGCCTCGCTCGGACTGCTCAACATCGGCCAGAGCCTGATCATCGCCGCGGCGGTAACGGCGCTGATGGTGCTCGCCGCCGACGGCGTGGTGATGAAGCAGTTCACGCTCGGCGATCTGGTGCTGGTCAATGGACTCCTGATACAGCTTTATATCCCGCTCAACTTCCTCGGCATGGTGTACCGCGAGATCAAGCAGGCGCTCCTCGACATGGATCGCATGTTCCGCCTGCTGCACGAGCACCGCGAGGTCGAGGACGAGCCGGGCGCGCTGGAGCTGCCCCCCGGGCCTGCGGCGGTCGAGTTCCACCACGTCGATTTCCACTATGAGCGCGCGCGGCAGATCCTCTTCGACGTCAGCTTCGCCATTCCGGCGGGCCATCGCATTGCCGTGGTCGGCCATTCCGGCTCTGGCAAATCGACGCTGGCGCGGCTGCTGTACCGCTTCTACGACGTCAGCGCGGGCGCGATCACCGTCAATGGCGCCGACATCCGCCAGGTGAAGCAGGCCGGCCTGCGCGCGGCCATCGGCATCGTTCCGCAGGACACGGTGCTCTTCAACGACACCATCCTCTACAACATCCGCTATGGTCGACCGGAGGCGAGCGACGAGGAGGTGTACGAGGCGGCGCGCGCCGCGCACATCCACGATTTCATAGTCACGCTGCCCGCCGGCTACGAGACGATGGTGGGCGAGCGCGGTCTCAAGCTCTCCGGCGGTGAAAAGCAGCGCGTGGCCATCGCCAGAGCACTCTTGAAGAATCCGCGCATCCTCATCTTCGACGAGGCCACCTCGGCGCTCGACTCGCGCGCAGAAAAAGCGATCCAAGCCGAGCTCGAGCGCATCGCCCAAGGCCGCACGACGCTCGTGATCGCGCACCGGCTCTCGACGGTGATGGACGCGGACCAGATCCTGGTGCTTTCGCACGGCCGCATCGTCGAGCGCGGCACTCAACAGCAACTTCTTGACGCGCAAGGTGAATACGCGCGCATGTGGGCGTTGCAGCGGGAGCAGGCCGAAGCCGCCGCAGTCTTGGAAAAGACCGACGCGGTGTAGCCGCCAGGCGACAGTCCTTCTGTTCGCAATTGCTTGAGGTATTAATCCCTAATGACTGATTTTATTTGCCTTTATTTCAAGCGTAGGGCATAGTCCGACCGCAGTCCGCATGGTCCAAAGAGGGGATGCGGACTCGATAACTAATAAACCGCCCGCTAGGGAAGATTCGCCGCAATGCAGAGGAAACTCCACCCGCTCGAGGGCATCGTCGCCGTTTTCGCCCTGTTTTTCGTTCTGGCCCTGACGATTGGCTTTGCGCAGGCCGGCGAAGCGAAAGTCCATAAGGCTGTTTACCTGAGATCGTCATCCGCGCTCGTGCTCGACGCCGACACAGGCGAGGTGGTGATCGACAAGAACGCCGATGCGGTCACGCCGATCGCCTCGATCACCAAGCTCATGACCGCGATGGTGATCCTCGATCGCAATCTTGATCTCGAGCAACGCATCGTCATCAGCCGCGACGACCGCGATTCGCTGAAGGGCACGCGCTCGCGCCTGCGCCCGGGCAACGTGCTCACGCGCGGCGAGCTGCTACTCATCGCCCTGATGGCGTCGGAAAATCGCGCCGCCGCGGCGCTGGGACGTACCTATCCCGGCGGCCTCGAGCCCTTGGTTGCGGCGATGAACGCCAAGGCCGCGTCGCTCGAAATGCGCGACAGCCGCTTCGTCGATCCCACCGGCCTCTCACCGGCGAACGTCTCGAGCGCCCGCGACCTGGTGAAGCTGGTGCGCGCGGCGCATGAGTACTCCCTAATCCGCGAGTTCTCGACCACGGACCGCGCCAGCGTGCGCGTCTCGGAGAAGGGCCGACCTCTCGCGTACCACAACACCAATGGCCTGGTGCGTGCGCACCACTGGGATGTGGGGCTTTCCAAAACCGGCTACATTAGCGAGGCGGGCCGCTGCCTGGTAATGCGCGTGCGGCTCGCTTCCAAGGATCTCATCGTGGTGCTGCTCGACTCCTGGGGTCGCCAATCGCGAATCGCCGACGCGAATCGCATCAAGAAGTGGGTCGAAAGCACGGCGAGCGCCGGTCCCTCGAGCTAGGCGGCGCACGTTTCGTCGGCAGCGAGCCTGCTGCCGTCAATTTCCGCAAGGACGTCCTCGAAGGGCTGGCGCGCCCGCAGAAGGCGCTGCCGCCCAAGTATTTCTACGACGCGGCCGGCAGCAAGCTCTTCGAGCGTATCTGCCGGCTACG
The DNA here is from genome assembly GCA_019509895.1 of Betaproteobacteria bacterium. Taxonomy (GTDB): domain Bacteria; phylum Pseudomonadota; class Gammaproteobacteria; order Burkholderiales; family SG8-39; genus SCGC-AG-212-J23. The sequence continues at coordinate 6,853 of JAEKLK010000247.1, forward strand.
CGAGTACTACCCGACGCGCACCGAGCTCGCGATCACCAGGAAGCACCTGCGAGACATCGCCCGCTTTGCCGGCAAGCGCTCCGCTCTCCTCGAATACGGCAGCGGCGAAAGCCTGAAGACGCGGCTCCTGATCGCCGCGCTCCAACCGTCGGTCTATATGCCCGTCGATATCTCGCCGCCGGCGTTGCGGGCGGCGGTGGCGAAACTGCTGCGGCGGTTCCCCAGACTCGGCATCGTCGCCATCACCGCCGACTTCTCGCATCCGCTTGGCATTCCGGCTTATCGCGCCCCGGCGCGCCGCGTGGTCTATTTCCCCGGCTCCACCATCGGCAACCTGACGCCCGAGGAAGCGCAGGCTTTCCTCAAGATGACCCGCGGGCAGGTCGGCCCGCGCGGCGCGATGATCGTCGGCGTCGACCTTAAGAAGGACGCGAACGTGCTCCACGCCGCGTACAACGATGCCAAGGGCGTCACGGCCGCCTTCAACTTGAACCTGCTCGCGCGCATCAACCGTGAGCTTGGCGCCGACTTCAATGCACGGCGCTTCGCGCACTATGCGTTCTACAACCCCCTAGCCGGGCGCATCGAGATGCATCTCGTCGCCACCGAGGCGCACGCCGTCAACATCGACCATTACCGCTTTTCGTTCCAGCGCGGGGAATCGATCCACACCGAAAACTCCTACAAGTATTCCGTACCGGAATTCGAGCGGCTGGCCGGCAATGCCGGCTTCCACCTGGCGAAGCTCTGGAGCGACGCGCGGGGCTGGTTTGGCGTCTTTGGACTCGTAGCGACCTGATCGGTACTGACTACGAAGTACGCGCCGCGACACGCGGCTGACCACGAGATTACGGAATTCAGACCGCGCCGATGCGGCTCGTCGGCCGGTGGCCGATGGTCGATGAGATGCGGTCGGCCGTTTCCTTCACCAGCGGTCCCCAGTGCGCCTTCATGCGCTCGGCCGGCGTCGATAGCGACAGCGCGGCCACCAGTCGCGCACCGTCGTCGCGAATGCCGGCGGCGACGCAGCGCACGCCGATCTCCGCTTCCTCGTTGTCGGTCGCCCACCCCTGGCGCTGGGTGCGCTCGAGGTCGCGCTCGAGCAGCCCGAGGTTGGTGATGGTGTTCTTGGTGTGCATCGCGAGTCCGGTGCGCTTCGCATAGTCGCGAAGCCGCGCGAAGCCGTCCTCAAGGAGGAACAGCTTGCCCGCAGCCGTCACGTGCAACGACGCCCGCGCGCCGATCACGTGCACGACGCGCATTGCCGAGCGGCCCGACGCGGTGCGCTCGACGTAGACGATTTCGTCATCGTGGCGCACCGAAAGGTTGGCGGTCTCGCCCGTCTGCGCATGCAGCTCGCGCATCAGCGGCAGCGCGAGCTCGCGCACGCTGATCCTCGACTTCACCAGATTGCCAAGCTCGAGGAGCCGCATCCCCAGGCGGTAACTGCCCGGTTCGACGCGATCGACCAGCCGGTCGGCCGACATTGACGCCAGGATGCGGTGCGCCGTCGACGGATGCAGCCCCGTGTATTGCGCGATCTGCTTCAGGCCGAGCGGCTCCGGATGCTGCGACAGGACGTCGAGCAGCTTCACCATGCGCTCGATCACCTGGATCGGATTCTTGCCGTTCTCTTTGGAGCTCGCGGAAGTCCGCCGCCATGCCGGTGGTGACCTGCATCGAGGACCTGCGCGAGCTGGCGAAGAAACGCGTCGCGCGCGCGATCTTCGAGTATGTCGATTGCGGCTCGTACTCCGAGTGCACGCTGCGCGCGAACAAGGCCGACATCGAGTCGATCGGCCTGCGCCAGCGCGTCGGCATCGACGTCGACCGGCGCTCGACCAAGACGACGCTGCTCGGGCATGAAGTCACCCTGCCGGCGGCGCTCGCGCCGATCGGGCTCCTCGGGCTCAATTGGGCGAACGGCGAGATCCTCGCCGCGCGCGCCGCGAACAAGTTCGGCATCCCCTTTACGCTCTCGACCATGTCCATCTGCTCCATCGAGGATGTCGCCGAGGGCACCGGCAAGCCCTTCTGGTTCCAGCTCTACGTCATGCGCGACCGTGGCTTCGCCGCGTCGCTCATCGAGCGCGCCAAGCGCGCCGGCTGCTCGGCGCTCGTACTCACGCTCGATCTCCAGATCCAGGGCCAGCGCCATCGCGACCTGAAGAATGGCCTCGCGGTGCCGCCGAAGCTCACCTGGGCCACCGCCTTCGACATCCTGCGAAAGCCCGGCTGGACGCTGAACGTCATGACGAGCAAGCGCCGGAGCTTCGGCAACCTGGCGCCGACGCCATCGTCGTCTCGAATCACGGCGGCCGACAGCTCGATGGCGCCGTGTCCTCGGTCCGTGCGCTGCCGGAGATCGCCGAGGCGGTGGGCGATCGCATCGCCGTCTGGTTCGACGGCGGTATCCGCAGCGGCCAGAGCCTGCTCAAGGCGCTCGCGCTCGGCGCGCAAGCCGTGCTCCTTGGCCGCGCCTTCGTCTATGGGCTTGGCGCGAAGGGTGAAGCCGGCGTGCTCGAGGCGCTGCAGGTGATCCAGAAAGAGCTCGACGTGACCATGGCGCTCACCGGCACGCGCGACGTCAAGGACGCAAGCCCCGAGCTGCTGCGCGGCGTCTGAACCGCCCGGGCTCGAGCGCCCGCGCCAGGGTTGCCTCCACGGGCAGCGGCTCGCCTTCCAGCTCTGCCGCGATGATCTCCGCCGCGAGCGCCGCCCACACGAGCCCGCGCGAGCCGTAGGCAAAGGCGCCGTACACGCCTTCGGCAATCTTGCCGACGACCGGCAGCCGGTCGGGCGTGACGGCGCGGAACGCCACGCGGCCCTCCACCGGGGCGCGAACCTCGACGCCGAGGATGCCGCGCAGGCGCTCGATATTGCCCGCATGGTCCTCCTCGCGCACCGCGCTCTCCGGGTCCTCGAGATCGTAGGTCGCGCCCACCACGCACACGCCATCGATTGCCGGCAGCACCATGCCGCCGCGCAGGACGGCGGCATGCGGCGGGTGGAGCGCCTCCTGCGGCACATAGGTGAGCTGTCCGCGCACGCGGCGCAGTCGCAGATCCGGCACCGCGCATAGCCGCGGCGCTTCGGCGGAATTCGCGAGCACCACGATCGGCGCTTGCGGCAGCGCTTCCACGGCGCAACCAAAGCGGCGCCGCAACCGCGAGCCGCACGCCTCCAGCTGCGCGCGCACGAGCGATTGCGGCTTGATCCAGCCGCCCTGCGGAAACCAGACGCCCGCCGCTGCTACCGGCACGCCTGCGTGCTCGCTCGCTTCCTCGCGCGTCACGAATTGAACATAGTCGGGCGGTAGTCCGGTGACCGCTTCGCGCAGCGAGCCGATCTCCCTGTCGCTGCGCGCGAGCTGTAGCACGCCGCAGCGATCGTGCTGCACGCCGGGAAGCCGTTGCCACGAGTGCAACGCATAGAGAAAGCCCGCGCGCGTCAGCCGCGCAAAGATGCTGTCGTCAGACGTGACGATCGGATGGAACGTGCCGGCGTGATTGCCCGACGCCTCCTGCGCCGGGTCGGCATGCCGCTCATAGAGCTCGACTTCCCAGCCGCGCGCGCACAGCCGCTCGCACACCGCCGCGCCCGCGACGCCGGCGCCGACCACCGCGGCGCGGCGCTCCGGCCTGGAAAAAGGGTGACTGTCACCATTTCTCCGGCCGACGAGTTTCTCCGGCCGACGAGCATCTCGCGCTTGCCACCGAAGCCGGCGCGCTTGTCCACCGTGAAGCCGGTGGCCTCCAGTGCCTCGCGCACCGGCGCGGCGACGCTCCACGTCGCAACCGTCGCGCCGGGCGCCGCCAGGCGCGACACGGCGCGCATCGCTTGGTGCGTCAACATCTCGGTGTTCTTCGCCGGCGCGAAGCCGTCGAGATAGATTGCGTCGGCGCTCGCGCGGACGTCGCGCAGCGCCGCGATATCGGCGAAGAAGAGGGTGAGCACGACATTGCCGAACTCGAGGCGATGCGCGCCGCCGACCAGCGGCGGCCAGGCGGCATGCAGCAAAGTTGAGACCGAAGCCGAACCCGGTTTCCAGGATGACGAAGCGCTCGCGCTGCGCCCATCGCTCGGGCAGGCCGTTGCCGGCAAGGAACACATGCTGCGCCTGCGCCGGCCCGCCGCCCGCGCTGTGGTAGACGTCGCCGTAGGCCGTCGAATACGGCGTCTCGTCACGCCATTCGTAGCGGCCCGGGACGATTGTCGCGCCCATGCGCGCTATTATTGGCGGCCTTCCTGCTTCCGGTCGCCCCGATGAACAAGCCCGCCGAACTCAAGCTCGATACCGTTCCCGTCTGGATCAATGGCAAGGCGCTCGCGCCGAGCGGCCGCTATGGCGAGGTCTTCAACCCCGCGGCGGGGCAGGTGACCAAGCGCGTCGTGTACGCCGATGCCGGCCTCATCGATTCGACGGTAAAGGCCGCCGCCGCGGCGTTCCCCGAATGGCGCGACACGCCACCGCTGCGCCGCGCGCGCGTCATGCAGAAGTTCCTGCAGCTCCTGCAGCGGGAGCAGAAGACGCTCGCGCGCCTCGTCACCGAGGAGCATGGCAAGACGCTCCCCGACGCGATGGGCTCGGTGCAGCGTGGCATCGAAGTAGTGGAATTCGCCTGCGGCATTCCGCATCTCCTGAAAGGTGAACACGCAGAGAACGCCGGCACGCAGGTCGACACGCACACGCTGCGCCAGCCGGTCGGCGTCTGCGCGGGCATCACGCCGTTCAACTTCCCCGTGATGGTGCCGCTGTGGATGTTCCCCATGGCGATCGCCTGCGGCAACACTTTCATCCTCAAGCCCTCCGAGAAAGTGCCCTCCGCGGCCGTTCGCATGGCCGAGCTCCTGCAGGAAGCCGGCCTTCCCGACGGCGTGCTGAACGTCGTGCACGGCGACAAGCTCGCGGTCGAGGCGATCCTCAATCATCCCGGCATCCACGCCGTCTCGTTCGTCGGCTCGACGCCCATCGCCAAGTACATCTACGAGACCTGCGCCAAGGCCGGCAAGCGCGTGCAGGCGCTCGGCGGGGCGAAGAATCATGCGGTCGTGCTGCCGGATGCCGACCTCGAGTTCGCCGCCGATGCGCTGATCGGCGCCGCGTACGGCTCGGCCGGCGAGCGCTGCATGGCGATCTCGGCTGTCGTCGCCGTCGGTGCGGCCGGCGATCCGCTGGTCAAGCTGCTCGAGAAGAAGGCGCGCGCGATCAAGGTCGGCGCCGGCGACCAGGAAGGCGTCGACATGGGCCCGCTCGTGACCTGCCAGCATCGCGACAAGGTCGCCGGATACATCGACGCCGGAATCAAGGAAGGCGCCAAGCTGGTACTGGATGGCCGGCCGGGGGCGCAGCGCGACGGGTTCTTCCTCGGCACGACGCTCTTCGACCAGGTGAAGCCGCAGATGAGCATTTACCGCGACGAGATCTTCGGCCCGGTGCTGGTCGTGCTGCGCGCCGAGACCCTCGACGAGGCGATCGCGCTGGTGAACAGGAACCCGTACGCCAACGGCACGGCTATCTTCACCGAGTCAGGCGGCGCGGCGCGGCGCTTCAGCGCGGAGATTCAGGTCGGCATGGTCGGCGTCAACGTGCCGATCCCCGTGCCGGTCGCCTACTTCTCGTTCGGCGGCTGGAAGAACTCGCTCTTCGGCGACCTGCACGTGCACGGCACCGAGTCGGTGAAGTTCTATACGCGCACCAAGGTCGTCACCTCCCGCTGGCCGCACCAGGACACGCCGGCGCCCGGTTTCCACATGCCCACGCTCGGATGAAAAAACTTATTGCCGTTGCGATAGCTGCGCTGACGTTCTCGGCGGCAGCGCAGGAATATCCGTCGAAGCCGATCCGACTCATCGTGCCGCTCACGCCCGGCTCCGGGGCCGACATCGCCGGGCGCATCATCGCCCAGCGGCTGAACGAGCACTGGAAGCAGCCGGTGGTGGTCGAGAACCGGCCGGGCGCAGGAGGGCAGATCGGCACCGCCGCCGTGGTGAAGGCGGATCCCGATGGACACACGCTGCTCGTGCAGTCGTCCTCGCACGCCGCGAATCCGGCGATCTACAAAAACCTGCCCTACGACCCGCTGAAGGACCTCGCCGACGTGGCGATCCTCGGCAAGACGCCCTACATCATGGTGAGCGCGGGCAATGGGCCGTACAAATCGATCAAGGACCTGATCGGGGCCGCGAAGGCGAAGCCGGGCGAGATTCCATTTGCCTCGGCGGGTGTCGGCACCTCGACGCACCTCGCCGCCGAGTTCTTCGTCGCGCTGGCCGGCCTGAAGATGGTGCATGTGCCGTTCAAGGGCTCGCCGGACGCGATCCAGGACGTGCTCGGCGGCCGCAGCGCCTTCTACATGGCGCCGATGGATGTCGCGCTCGGCCTGGTGAAGGAGAGGAAGCTGAACCCGCTCGGCATGTCGACCAAATCTCGCGTCGACTCGTTCCCCGACGTGCCGACCATCGCCGAGCAGGGCTTGCCCGACTACGACATGACGCTCTGGTTCGGAATGTGGGCGCCCGCGGCGACGCCGATCCCGGTGCTGCAGAAGCTCAATGCCGCCGTAAACGCGATCGTCTTCGAGCCGGCAGTGAAGGAGCAGTTCGCCAAGCTCGGCATCGAGCCCGCGCCGATGAAGAGCGAAGACTTCTCGAAGTTCGTGCGCGGCCAGATGGACTTCTACAAGAAGATCGTCGCGCGCGCCGGCATCGAGCCCCAATAAGTGGAGACCATCTTCGCCCTTATCCTCGCCACGGCAACTCCGGGCGGCGGATTTCCGGTCTTCGGCGACGCCTTTGCCGAGATCGTCAACGCGCAGGAGCCGAAGCTCCGTGTCACCACGCGCAATACGAAAGGCTCGTCCGAGAACGTGCCGCTGCTCGAAGCGGACAAGGTCGATATCGCGCTCGTCGCAGGTGAATTCGCCTCGAGCGTGCTGGCGAAGCCGGACAACAAGCTGCGCATCATCTGCGCCATGTACTCCTCGCCCGGCATGGCCATGGTGCGCGGCGACAGTCCGGCCCGCTCGCTGCGCGACCTCGCCGGCAAGCCGGTCGTGCTCGGCACGCAAGGCTCGGGCATCACGGCGCTCGGACGCACGGTGTTCGAAGCGCTCGGCATCGAGATCAAGCCGATCACGCTCGACAAGGCCGCGGACGGGCCGCCGATG
>JAEKLK010000248.1 GCA_019509895.1 Betaproteobacteria bacterium
TAGGTCTTCAAGCCGCTATTATGTCCGCTCATTCGGCAGAGGGGGAATGCCATGCCTGTACGCTATTCCGCCGCGATCGCGCTCGCTTGCGCTGTCCTGCTCGGTGGATGCGCGGCCGGGCGCAGCGTCCTGCCCGCCGGCATCGATGCCGGCCCTAATCCCGCTCAGGGCACCGCCGTGCGCATCGCCGCCGTGGAGGACGCGCGCGTCTTTTCCGTGCGACCGCCCAGTCCCGACCAGCCATCGCTCATGGAGGACGCGGAGATCGACAACAAGGCGATCACCAGCCGCGCCGTCGGCCGCAAGCGTGGCGGTCTCGGCGCGGCGCTCGGCGACGTGCTGCTGCCCGAAAACACCACCGTCGCGGCGCTCGTGCAGACGGCGCTCACGCGCGGCTTGCGCGAGGCGGGCTACCGCGTGATCGCGAGCGGCGAGCCCGGATACGAGCAGGCGGTGCCGATCCGCGCGCGGGTAGAGCAATTCTGGTCCTGGTTCAGCCCGGGCTTCGCCGCGGTGACGCTCAGCAACCGCGCCGCCGTGAACCTGCAGGGCCCGCTGCCGCCGCTCGAGCAGGGAAGCGCCTTTCGCAGCGAGGTCTCGAACAACATGCAGGTGGTACTCGAAAGCGACTGGACCGAGATCGTCAACAAAGGCCTAGACGCCCTTGCCACCGCCGTGCGCACCGGAATGCGCTAGCGGCTAGGCCGCGACGCTCGACTGCGCGCGCACCGCCTCGGCCACTGCCGCGCCGACCTCGGAGGTGCTCGCTTTGCCTTTCATATCGGGCGTATGCGGGCCGTCGATGATCACCTGCTCGACCGCGCGCAGGATGTCGGCCGCCGCCTCGTGGTGGCCGAGGTGCTCGAGCATCAGCGCGCCCGACCAGATGGTAGCGAGCGGATTGGCGATCTTCCGGCCGGCGATGTCGGGCGCCGAGCCGTGCACCGGCTCGAAAATCGACGGCGCGGTGCGCTCCGGATTGATGTTGCCCGAGGCGGCGATGCCGATCGTCCCGGCGGTGGCCGGCCCGAGGTCCGAGAGGATGTCGCCGAAAAGGTTGGAAGCGACGATGACGTCGAAACGGTCCGGGTTCAGCACCATCTGGATGGTGAGGCCGTCGACGTGGTACTGGTCGATGCGCACGTCCGGATAATTCTTCGCCATCGCCGCGAAGCGCTCGTCCCAGTACGGCATGGTGATCGAGATGCCGTTCGACTTGGTACACGAGGTGACGTGCTTCTTGCGCGTGCGCGCGAGCTCGAACGCGTACTTCATGATGCGGTCGGTGCCCTTGCGCGAAAACGTCGCGAGCTGCGTCACCACCTCGCGCTCGGTGCCCTCGTACATGCGGCCGCCGACGTTGCCGTATTCGCCTTCGGTGTTCTCGCGGATGACGTAATAGTCGATGTCGCCGGGCTTGCGGCCCACCAGCGGGCAGGGCATGCCCTTGAAGAGCCGCACCGGCCGCAGATTGACGTACAGGTCAAACAGGCGCCGGAAATCGATCAGCAGTCCCCACACCGCGATATGGTCGGGCACCAGCGCGGGGTTACCGACGGCGCCGAAATAGATCGCATCGAACTTGCGCAGGATATCGGGCGCGTCGTCCGGCCGCATCTTGCCGTGCTTCTTGTACCAGTCGCAGCTCCAGTCGTACTCCTTCCACTGGAAAGCGATGCCGTGTTTTGCGCCGACGGCCTCGAGCACACGCACGCCTTCCGGTATCACTTCGCGGCCGATACCGTCGCCGGGGATGACTGCGATGCGCTGTTCTTTCATGGCAGCGCCAGTATATAGAATCGGTTATGAGGTTCGTGGCATTCGAAACGTCGAGCGAGTGGTGTTCGGTCGCGCTCTATGACCGCGGCGAATTCCGGGCGCTGGAGCAGCGGGCGGCGAACCGTCATTCGGAGCTTGCGCTGCCGATGCTGGAGCGGCTGCTCGGGGACGCGGGCGTGACGCCCGCTGATCTGGATGCCGTGGCCTATGGCGCGGGTCCCGGCTCGTTCACCGGCCTGCGTATTGCATGCGGGTTGGCGCAGGGCCTGGCGGTTGCGCGCGGGCTTCCGGTTTACGGCGTGTCGTCGCTGGCGGCGCTTGCGCAGGAATCGGGCGCGAAGCGCGTCATTGCCTGCGTCGATGCACGGATGCGCGAAGTGTATTATGCGGCGCTCGAAAGGATGGCCGGCGGCTGGCGGGAAGTGATCGGCGTGCGTTGCGTGGCGCCGCAGGCCGTCGAGGTGCCGGCGGGCGATGACTGGATCGGTTGCGGCAGCGGCTTTGCAGTGTACGGAAACCTGGGATTGAAGATCGTGCTGCCGATGGTGCATGCCACCGCGCTCGCGGTGGCCGAGCTCGCCGCGCCGGTGCTCGCGGCAGGCGGAGGTGTCGATGCGGCGCTCGCCGCCCCGCTTTACGTGCGCGATAAAGTGGCGCTTACCCGTGAGGAGCTCGAGCGCTCATGAGCGCGGTGCTGAAGACAGCGGAGCTCGCGCCGATGCGCGAAGAACATCTGGCCGATGTCGTCGCGATCGAGAGCGCGATCTACACGCATCCTTGGACGCGCGGCAACTTCGCCGATTCGCTGCGCGCGGACTACGAGTGCCATATCTACCGGCTGAACGGCCACCTGATCGGCTACTTCGTCCTGATGGTGGCCGTCGGCGAAGCACACCTGCTGAATCTCTCGATCGCCGCCCCGTATCAGCGGCGCGGCCACGGCACCGCGCTGCTCGAGGAAGCGACGCGCCTGGCGCGCGTGCGCGGCGCGGCTAACGTGTTTCTGGAAGTGCGGCCAAGCAATCGCGCGGCGCAGGACCTCTACTATCGCTACGGCTTTCGCCGGGTCGCGGTGCGCCGCGATTACTACCCTGCGCATAGCGGGCGGGAGGACGCGCTCGTGCTCTCGCTGTCGCTGTGAGCCGCCGTAGCGAGCTGCTCGCAGAGATGGGCCTTGCGCCCGTCTGGCGCCTGCGCAAAACGCAGGCAGGCGGTCCGAGCGCTGGCGAGCTCGCCGATGGCGACTGGATTACGCTCAAGCAGGCGGTGCCCGCATGCACCGCGTGCGCGCTGCACAAGGCGCGCACCCAAACCGTGTTGGGCGTCGGCGACGAGAAAGCGCAATGGATGCTGGTCGGCGAAGCGCCGGGCGCGGAAGAAGATCGCCTGGGCGAGCCCTTCGTCGGCCAGGCCGGCAAGCTGCTCGACAACATGCTGGCGGCCATCAGCCTCAAGCGCGGCGAGAACGTCTACATCGCCAATGTCCTGAAGTGCCGGCCGCCGGGCAACCGCAATCCCGAGCCCGACGAAGTGGCGAAGTGCACGCCATTCCTGAAGCAGCAGATCGCGCTCATCCACCCCAAGCTGATCATCGCCATGGGGCGCTTCGCTGCGCAGACGCTCCTTGCGACCGATGCGAGCATCTCGAGCCTGCGCGGGCGCGTCTACAAATACGAAGGCGTGCCGCTCATCGTCACCTATCACCCGGCGTACTTGCTGCGCAATCTGCCGGACAAGGCGAAGGCCTGGGCGGATCTCCTCTTCGCGAAGCGTACGATGGCTTCACTCTAGGAAAAGCGCTCTGAGCGCTTAGCGGCGTCGGCGTGGGTGCGGATCTTCGGCGCGCGCGAAGGCGAGCAGGCGCTCGAGCTCGCCCGCATGGCGGCGCCGGCTGTGCGAGAACCAGAGCTGCACGAATCCCATCGTCGCGGCGACGAACAGACCGAAGACCGTAATGACGATGTAGATCGAGTGCCCGACGTTGAGCAGCGCCGAATAGAGCGCGATCATCAGCAGCACCGAGGAATTCTCGTTGAAGTTCTGTACGGCGATCGAGCGCCCGGCGCCCACGAGGTGGTGGCCGCGATGCTGCAGCAGCGCGTTCATCGGCACGACGAAGAAGCCGGCCATGGCGCCGATGCCGATCATCAGGCCGACCGCCTGCCACACCTGGCTCACGAAGTTCATGGCGATGACGAAGACGCCCATGGCGATGCCGAGCGGGATGACGCGCACCGAGCGATCAAGCGAGATCCACGCCGAGGCGAGCACGGCGCCGATGGCGATGCCGATGGCGCTCACGCCCTGCAGGATGGCCGCTTTGGAGAGATCGAAGCCGAGCGCCGAGCGCGCCCACTCGATGACGATGAACTGCAGCGTCGCGCCGGCGCCCCAGAAGAGCGTGGTCACGGCAAGCGAGATCTGGCCGAGCCGGTCCCGCCAAAGGCGCGCCACGCAGCGCGCGAAGTCGCCGAGCGTGTCGAGCGGGTTTGCCGGCAGGTGCTTGAGCGTCGCGCCGGTGCGCGGCACCTCGAGGTTGAAGAGCGCCGCGATCGCATAGACCACGACGATGATGGCGATCGCCGCCTCGGCGGGCGTATCGATGCCGGTGTCGATGAACGGAAAGTCGAGGTGCAGGAGCACCCCCGAGATGTTGGTGTGCAGCAGTACGCCGCCGATCATCGTGCCGAGGATGATCGAGGCCACCGTCAGCCCTTCGATCCAGCCGTTGGCGAGCACGAGCTGCCGGTGTGGCAGGTATTCGGTAAGGATGCCGTACTTGGCCGGCGAATAGGCCGCGGCGCCCAGGCCGACGACCGCGTACGCGACCAGCGGATCGACGCCCCAGAGCATCAGCACGCAGCCGAAGATCTTCACGCCGTTGGCGAGGAACATCACCTGTCCCTTCGGCAGCCGGTCGGCGAATGCGCCGACGTAGGGCGCGAGCAGCACGTAGGAGATGACGAAGAAGAACTTCAGGTACGGCGTGAGCCACGAAGGCGCGTCGGTTTGCATCAGCAGTGCGATGGCGGCGACCAGCAGCGCGTTGTCGGCGAGCGACGAAAAAAACTGCGCCGCCATGATGATGTAGAAGCCTCGGTTCACGTGCCGTTCATAGTGCGGGGCTGCCCGGTCCTTGGGAAGCGCGCGTTTATAGCACAATAGGAAAAATGCCCCGCCCGATCCGCGCCGCCATCTCGTCGGGCGCCATCGCACACAACCTGAGCGTCGCGCGCCGCCACGCGGGCAGCGCGAAAGTGTGGGCGGTGATCAAGGCGAACGCCTACGGCCACGGGCTCGAGCGCGCGGCGCGCGCCGCTGTCGGCGCCGACGGTCTTGCGGTGCTCGATTTCGACGAAGCGGCGCGGCTTCGCCATGCCGGTGTGGCGCAGCCGATCCTGATGCTGGAAGGCGCGTTCGAGCCGGCTGACGTCGCGCTCCTCGTGCAGCATCGGCTAACGCCGGTGATCCACCGGCGCGAGCAGATCGAGATGCTGGCGGGCGCGAGCGCGCCGCTCGACGTTTATCTCAAGGTGAATAGCGGCATGAACCGCCTGGGCTTCGCCGGCGAAGAGCTCGCCGCCGCCTATCAGTCGCTTGCCGATCATCCGCGGGTCAACAGCCTCACGCTCATGACGCATTTCGCCGATGCGGATGGTGCAACGGGCATCGCCGCGCAGCTTGAGCGCTTCGCCAACCTGACAAAATCTTTCGGCGGCGCGCGCTCGCTCGCGAACTCGGCTGCGCTGATCCGGTTTCCAGAAGCGCGCGGCGATTGGGTACGTCCGGGAATCATGCTTTACGGCTGCTCGCCCTTTTCTGAGCGCAGCGCCGAAGCTCTCGGCCTCAGGCCGGCAATGACGCTGACAACCGAGATCATCGCCACGCAGCAGCTGCGCGCGGGCGAAGGCGTCGGCTATGGCCTCGGCTTCAAGGCCGAGCGGCCGATGCGCATCGGCGTCATCGCCTGCGGCTACGCCGACGGCTATCCGCGGCACGCGCCCGCGGGTACGCCGGCGCTTGTCAACGGCCGGCGCACCGGCATCGTTGGTCGCGTATCAATGGACATGATCACTTTAGACCTGAGCGCGATGCCGGAGGCGGGCATCGGCGCACCGGTCACGTTGTGGGGCCAGGGCCTTTCGGCGGACGAGGTCGCCGCCGCCGCCGGCACGCTAAGCTACGAGCTCCTTTGCGCCCTTGCCCCGCGAGTGCCCGTCGTGGAGGTGCCGTAATGGCGCGCGCCAAGAGTGCCTACGTCTGCGCGGAATGCGGCGCCTCCGCGTTGCAGTGGTTTGGCAGCTGCCCCTCGTGCGGCGCCGCCGGCACGCTCTCTGAAACATCAGTGGAGAAGCCCTCGGCGCATCGTTACGCGGCCGAGGGCGCCAAGCCGGTGTTGCTCGACGCGCTCGAGGCAAGCGAGAGCGAGCGCATGTCCACCGGCATCGCGGAGTTCGATCGCGCGCTCGGCGGCGGGCTGGTCGGGGGACAGGTGGCGCTCCTCGGCGGCGATCCGGGTATCGGCAAGTCGACGCTGCTCCTGCAGACGCTGCACGCGGTGTCGAGCAGCGTTGCCGCCCTCTACATAAGTGGCGAGGAGTCCGCCGAGCAGGTAGCGCTGCGCGCCCGACGCCTCGCGCTCAGCGGCGGCGGCGTGCGGCTGCTGGCGGAGACGCAGCTCGAGCGCATCGTCGCCACGCTCGAGGGCGCACGGCCGCGCATCGCCGTGGTGGACTCGATCCAGACACTGTGGTCGGAGACGCTGCAATCGGCTCCCGGGTCGGTGGCGCAGGTGCGCGAATGCGCGGCGCAGCTCACGCGCCTTGCCAAGCGCAGCGGCTGCGCCCTGGTTTTCATCGGCCACGTCACGAAAGAAGGCGCGATTGCCGGCCCGCGCGTACTCGAGCATATCGTCGACACGGTGCTCTACTTCGAGGGCGATCCGCATTCGTCGTTTCGCCTGGTGCGCGCGGTGAAGAACCGCTTCGGCGCGGTGAACGAGCTCGGCGTGTTCGCCATGACCGAGAAGGGGCTGCGCGGCGTCAGCAATCCTTCGGCGCTCTTTCTCTCGCAGCACCCGCGCGCCGTGTCCGGCTCGTGTGTGCTCGCGACGCTCGAGGGCACGCGACCACTGCTCGTCGAGATCCAGGCGCTGGTCGATTCGGCACACGCGCCCAACCCGCGGCGGCTTTCCGTCGGCCTCGAGCAGAACCGGCTTGCCATGCTGCTCGCGGTGCTTCACCGGCACGCCGGGGTCGCCACCTGGGAGCAGGATGTCTTCGTCAACGCGGTGGGCGGTATGCGCATCGCGGAGCCCGCGGCCGATCTCGCCGTCACGCTCGCGGTTGTCTCGTCGCTCACCGACCGGCCGATCGCCGAGAAGGTGGCGGTCTTCGGCGAGATCGGCCTCGCCGGCGAAGTGCGGCCGGCGCCGCGCGGCCAGGAGCGGCTGCGCGAGGCCGCGAAGCTCGGCTTCACCAAGGCGATCATCCCGCGCGCCAACCAGCCCAAGGCCAAGATCAGCGGCCTCGACGTCCTGCCCGTCGAGCGCGTCGACCAGGCGGTGCAGCTACTGCGCAACCTTTGAAGTGATCTTGTCAGCGGCGCGCACGCCGCTGCGCACCGCGGCTTCCAGCGTCGGCGGATACTCCGGATCCGTATAGTCGCCCGCGAAGACCACCCCCGGAATGGCCGGCAGCGCGGCCCGCTCCTTGATGCCGGGCGAGCAGCTGATGGTGGCGCGCTTCTCCGCAATCACCCGCGACCAATGCGGCATGCCGATTCCCGGCAGCACGGCGGCGAGCTCGCGGTGGCAGCGCTCGGCGAGCTCGTCGAGCGTCATCTGCTGGTGATCGCCCTGCGCACTGATCACGCACACCAGCCGTCCTTGCTCGCCGAGCAGCGCGCCGCGGTCGAACACCCATTGCACCAGTCCATCGGCGAGGCCGAGCATCGGTAGCCGCAGCTTCACCGCCGGCGAGTATTGCAGGTAGCAGGTGTAGATCGGCTGGTAGTTGTACTGCGGTGCATCGTCCACCAGGGTTCTCAGCTGGTGCGGTCCCACCGCGACGATGACGTGCTGGAAAGACTGTCGCAGCGCGCCGAGATCCCTGACCGGCGCCTGCAGTCGAACGTCGCCGCCGCGCGCGCGCACGAAGTCCACCGCGGGCTCGGGAAAAAGCCGCGACAGATCGACGCACGGCAGCAGGAGGTCGCTTGCTTTGGCTGCGGCGCCAAGCGTGTCGCGCAGCACATTGACGAACACCTGCGCCGACGCGAGCTCGGGCGGCGTGTTGAGCGCCGAGACGCACAGCGGCCGCCACAGGAAGTGGGCGATGCGCCCGGTTTGCCCGTGCTGCGCAAGCAGCTCCGCCACGGATACATCGTGCGCCAGGCGATAGCCGGCGAGGCGCAGGCGTGCGGCGAAGCGCACCGCGCCGAGACGCTCGCGCAGCGGCAGGCCGCGCGCGCCGAGAAGCCCGCCGGCGAGGCCCCAGGCGCCGCGGCGCAGATGAAAGTCGCGTACATAGCGGATCTCGAGCGGCAGGCGCAGTAGCGCACGATCGGCGACGCCGACGGTGCGCATGAGCTGATAGAGCGCGGCATAGGCGCCGATCAGGATGTGCTGGCCATTGTCGAGGTCGTGGCCTTGCGATTGGATGCGCCGCGCGCGGCCGCCGGCTACCGCGCTTGACTCGAACACCGTTACAGGTACGTCG
>JAEKLK010000249.1 GCA_019509895.1 Betaproteobacteria bacterium
GGCGATCGCGCCATCGGCGCCGGGCTTGTTCTCGACGACCACCGGCTGGCCAAGCGCCTGGCCGAGCGGCACGGCGAGGATGCGCGTGACGATGTCGGTCGAGGAGCCGGCGCCGAAATGCACCAGCATGCGGACCGGCTTCGACGGAAACTGCGCGGCCGCCGGCGCCGCAATGGCGAGCGCGGCCAGGAGCGCGAGCGCTTTCACTTCGGGCGCACCACGCGCTCGGGCGACTCACCGTACGGCGGACTGTAGATGACCAGCACCTTCACGGGTTCGTCGCTGATCGCGGTGAACTTGTGCATCTTGCCGGCGGGAAAGAAGCAGCTGTCGCCCGGCCCGAGCTCGCAGCGCTCGCCGTCGATCTCGGCGAGCGCCCGGCCCTCCAGCAGGTAGCACACCTGCTCCATGCCGGGATGCGCATGCGGCGCCGCGCCTTCGTTCTTCTGGATCACGCCGAGCACCACCTCGACGTTCTTCGCGCCCACCGTCTCCGGGCCGATCAGGCGGCGATTGGTGGTGCCGCTGTGGTTGGCCGGCTGATAGGCCGGCACGTCCGCCGCCCGCACGAAATAGCGTCTCGCCATGCGCGGCTCAGCCGTGGCGCTTGGCGCGCCGCTTGGTTTTCTTACGCTTGGATTTCTTCTTTTTCTTCTGCTTGCGCTTCACATGCTCGGGCAGGTCGCGGCTGCCCGCGCCGCGGTTCCAGCGCTCGAACGCGCCCCGGTCGATCTTGCCCTCGACCAGGAGCTCCGCGAACTTGCGCCGCTGGGCCTTCGATCTGACGCGCGCCATGCAAATAAGATAGCAGTTCGCCCGTCCCGGAGTCACCCATGGAGCTTGTCACCGATCCCCAGGCCTGGCTCGCGTTCGCGACGCTCGTCGCGCTCGAGCTGGTGCTTGGCATCGACAACATCATCTTCATCTCGATCCTGGCCGACAAGCTGCCGCCGGCGCGGCGCGAGAACATCCGGCGCCTCGGCCTGCTGCTCGCCATGGTGATGCGCATCGCCCTGCTGGCGGTGCTCGCCTGGCTGGTCGGCCTGACCGAGCCGCTGATCAGTATCTTCAACCAGCGAATCTCGGGCCGCGACATCATCCTCATCGCCGGCGGCCTCTTCCTCCTCTATAAGAGCACCTCGGAAATCCACCAGCTGCTGGAGGGCGAGGAAGGCGAGGCGTCGAGCGCCGTGCGCGCCACGGTGGCCGGCGTGCTGACGCAGATCGCGCTGATCGACATCGTCTTTTCGCTCGACTCGATCATCACCGCGGTCGGCATGGTCGACGAGATCGAGATCATGATCGCCGCGGTGATCGTCTCCGTCGGCCTGATGATGGTGTTCGCCAGCCCGATCGGCCGCTTCATCTCGGCACGGCCCACGATCAAGATGCTCGCGCTCTCGTTCCTGCTGATGATCGGGCTGGTGCTGATCGCCGACGGCCTGAGCGTGCACGTGCCGAAGGGCTACGTGTATTTCGCGATGGCTTTTTCCGTGGGGGTCGAGATGCTGAATCTACGACTGCGGCGAAAATCACCGCGGCACGTGCGACTGCACGAGCCCTACCGGCGCGACGAAAAGGACTAGAGGAACGCGCTCGGCCGCGCGCCGTCGTCCGGGTGCGGCGTGGTGCGCACGAGCAGCTCCTCGAGCATGGCGAGCTCGATCGGCTTGACCAGATGCGCGGTGAATCCGGCCTCCGCCTAGCGCGCACGGTCCCGCTCGAGGCCGTAGCCGGTCACGGCCACCAGTTGCAGGCCCGCTTCCACCGGCAATTGCGCGCGCAGCCGGCGCGCGAGCTCGTAGCCGTCCATGTCGGGAAGGCCGATGTCGATGAGCGCGATCTCCGGCTGGAAGCGCCGCGCGCTGCGCAGTGCCTGCCCCGCGTTGTGCACCACCTCCACCTCGTGACCAACGAGGCCCAGCAACTCGCCGAGGCCGAGCGCCGCGTCGACGTTATCGTCGACCACCAGCACGCGGCGCGACGGCCCGGCCGGCTGCGCGCGCAGCGGCTCCTCGACGCCGCCGATCGACAGGACGACCGGCGCGCACGGCAGGTCGACGAAGAACTCGCTCCCCTCGCCGACGCCGCCGCTCCATACCCAGACGCGGCCGCCGTGCAGCTCGACCAGGCTGCGCACGATGGTGAGGCCGAGCCCGAGGCCACCCTGCGAGCGGGCGATGGCCTGCTCCTGCTGCACGAACATGTCGAACACGCGCTCGATCATGTCCGCGGCAATACCCGCGCCCTCGTCCCGGACGGAGAAGCGCACTCGCTCGCTTTCGCGCCAGGCGCGCAGCGTGATGGTCGAGCCGGGCTCGCTGTACTTCGCGGCGTTCGAGATCAGGTTGAATACCACCTGCGCGATGCGCTCGGGGTCGGCGTCGATCGCGAGCCCGCGTCGCGGCACGTCGAGCGAGAGCCGGTGTGCGCGCGGCTCGAGCAGCGGGCTCGCCATCTCGAGTGCCCGCAGCACCGCATCGCCCAGCTCGGTCACGCGCTTGCGCAGCACGATCTTGCCACCGGTGATGCGCGAGACATCCATCAGATCGTCCACCAGGCGTTTGAGATGCGCCGTCTGCCGCTCGAGCGTGCCGAGCTCCGGCACGTCGGCGCCGCGCATGCGCATGACCTGGATCGCCGTGCTGATCGGCGCGAGCGGATTGCGCAGCTCGTGGCTCAGCATCGCCAGGAATTCGTCCTTCGCCCGGCTGGCCGACTCGGCCGCGCGGCGCAGCCTGCTCATCTGCTCGCGCGCCCTTACCTCATCGGTGACGTTGAACGCGGTGACCAGCACGCCCTCGACCGCCCCGTCGGCGCGGCGCAGCGGCGTATAGACGAAGTTGAAATACACCGTCTCCACGACGCCGTCGGCGCGTTGCAGCCGCGCCGGCGCCTCCTTGCCCTGGTAGGGCGCGCCGCTTTTCATCACCTCGTCGAGCAGGCGTTCGAACGGCTGGCCGCGCAGCTCGGGCAGCGACTCGAGGAGCGGCCGCTTGATCACCTCGTCATGGCGCCGTCCCCAGACCTCGCAGGCCGCAGGATTGACGAGCTCGACGACATGCTGCGCGCCGCGCACGATCACGATCGGGTTCGGCGCCTTCATGAAGAGCGAGAGCAGGTTCTCTCGCTCGTGCTCGCGCTCGCGCATCGCCGCGTGGCGCACCTGCCGGATCTTGAGCTGCGCGCCGACCTGCGCCATGAGCTGCTGGGCGGTGAACGGCTTGACGATGTAGTCATCGGCGCCCGCCGCGTGGCCGTCGACGCGCGATTCCTCGCCGGCGCGCGCCGAGAGCAGCACCACCGGCAGCTCCGCGGTCTCCAGCCGGGAGCGCAGCTTCTCGAGCAGGCCGAAGCCGTCCAGCTCCGGCATCATCACATCGGAGAGCACCAGGTCGAACGGCTGGCCGCCGATCAGCTCGAGGGCCTGCGCGCCGTTGGTCGCGGTCGTCACCCGCCAGCGCGTGCGCAGCAGCCGCGCCACGTAGTCGCGCAGGTCGGCGTTGTCGTCGACCACCAGGATGTGCGCATCGCCGTTGCCCGCGGGCGCCGCATCGTGCGGCTGCTCGCTGCCACCGCCGAGCCAGCCGATCGCCTCCTCTGCGAACTGCGCCGCGGCGACCGGCACCGCGGCCGGGGCTTCGGCCGCCACCCGGTCCTGCGGCAGGTGCGCGCAACCGAGCGGCACGCGCACGGTAAAGGTACTGCCGCGACCGGGCTCGCTCGTCACCTCGATGCCGCCGCCGTGCATGCGCGCGAGCTCCTGCACGAAGGGAAGGCCGATGCCGGAGCCTTCGTGAGTGCGCGAGCGCGCGCCTTCCACGCGATAGAAACGCTCGAAGAGCCGCGGCAGCTCGCCGGCGGCGATGCCGATGCCGGTGTCGCGGACGCTCAGCTCCGCGTGATCGCCATTGGCACGCAGCGCGACTTCGATCCCGCCGTCGAACGTGAACTTGAATGCGTTCGAGATGAGATTGAGGACGATCTTCTCCCACATCGCCGGGTCGACGTAGACCGGCTGCGCGAGCGGCGCGCAGTCGACGACGAGCCGCAGCCCGGCCCTTTCGCAGGCCGCGCCGAAATTGCTCGCAAGCTCGGCGGTGAACTTCGCGAGATCGGTGGGCGCATAGCTCGCCTGCATGCGGCCGGCCTCGATGCGGGAGAAGTCGAGGAGCGTATTGACCAGCCGCTGCAGCCGCAGGCCGTTACGCTGCATGAGCTCCGCGCGCTCGCGCTGGCGCGCGGGGAGCGGGCTCTCGCGGTCGGCGAGGGCGTCCGCGAGCGGCCCGAGGAGCAGCGTGAGCGGCGTGCGGAACTCGTGGCTGACGTTCGAGAAGAAGGCGGTCTTCGCACGGTCGAGCTCCGCGAGCGCCTCGCCGCGCTTCCTTTCCTGCTCGTAGGCCTGCGCGTTGGCGATGGCGGTGCTGAGCTGCGCGGCGACGAGGCGCAGGAATGCGGACTGCTGCTCGTCGAGCGGGCGCCGCGGATTCGTTCCTACCACCAGGCGGCCGCCGGGGAGCGGCAGCTCCTTCACGTGCTGCGCTGGCGCGGCGGCCCGGGTCGCGTCGGCGCCCGGCGTTGCGCAGACCCGCTCGTCGAGCTGGCCGTTCCTCAGGTACACGAGCGCGAATGGCACATCGGGCTTGCCGGCGAGCGTGCGCATCGCCTGCTCGCACGCGTCGCGCGGGCTGCGCGCCGCCGATTGAGCGGCAAGCTCTGTCAGGAGCGCCAGGCGCCGCTCGCCCAGCACGCGCCCTGTGTTCTCGATCACCGCGGTGAAGATGCCGTCGACGTGGCCGTCCTCGCCCCTCACCGGGCTGAACGAGAAGGAGAAATAGCACTCCTCGGGATAGCCGCGGCGCTCCAGCAGCAGGAGCTGGTCATCCGACCATGTCGCCTGCCCGCTCGCGACCACGCCGTCCAGCATCGGCGCGATCACGCTCCAGATCTCGGACCAAACCTCCTCGCACGGACGGCCGAGCGCCCACGGATGCTTCGCGCCGAGGATCTCGGCGTAGGCGTCGTTGTAGAGCACGATGCGCTGCGGGCCCCAGTACAGCACGATCGGAAAGCGCGAGCCGATGCAGGTGCTCACGGCGCTGCGCAGGCTCTGCCGCCAGCCCTCGACCGGCCCGAGTACCGTCTTCGACCAGTCGAGCCCGCGCATCCGCTCGCCCATCTCGCCGCCGCCGGCGAGCCAGGTGGCGGCCTGTGAAGCCGTCGGAGCCGTGGGAAGAGTCATTCTTGGAGCCGCCATCTTGGCGAGACCGTTGCGACGTGTATGTCACCGATGGCTTCGCGCCCGCGTCGCAAAACGTCGACACGCACGCCGGGCCTTCAGTCGAGCAGCAGCGCCATCCCGGGATCGCCTTTACGCATCGCGCGCTGATACGCTTCCCGGCCGGCGATGCGGCGCAGGTAGTCGAGGATGTGCGCGTAGGCCTTGAGGTCGTACGGCGTGAACGAGCGCATCGTCGTGAGGCTGAACACCATCATGATGTCCGCGGCCGTAAGCTCGCTTCCCGCCAGGTACTCCGCCTCGCCGAGGCGGCGGTCGATGAAGCGCAGCGCGCGCTCGAGCCGCGCCTGCAGGTCGATGGGCACGCGATGATCCGGCGGCGGCTCGAGGCGCCGCGCCACCAGCGTGCGATGGAGCAGCGCCTGAAAGCTCGCGTTCGCGAAATGCAGCCAGTAGAGGTAGTTCGCAAATTCGGGATGCGCAGGCTGCCGCAACAGCCGGCCGCCGCCATAGCGCGTAAGGATATATTCGATCACCGCGCCGGATTCGGCCAGCACGACATCGCCATCGCTGATGATGGGCGCCGTGCCAATCGGATGCAGCGCCTTGTACTGCGGCGGCGCAAGCCGCGTGACCGGATCGCGCTCGTAGCGTTTGAGCTCATAGTCGAGAGCGAGCTCCTCGCACAGCCAGACGATGCGCTCGGATTGCGATCGGCCAAGATGGTGAACCGTCAGCATTTCATGCCCCGCGGCCCTGAACCACGGCGTTAAGCGGCCTCTCGCCCTGCAGTACGCGCATGACCTCTTCCGCGGCGCCCCACTCGCCACGCTTTTGCGCCTCGCGCGACGAGCCGCCGATGTGCGGCGTGAGGAGCACGTTGTCGAGCCGCAGCAGCGGATGGTCGTGGCGCGGCGGCTCGCTCTCCAAGACGTCGATCGCCGCGCCGGCGATGCGCCTCTCCGCGAGGCACCTCAGCAGCGCTTCCTCGTCGACCACACGGCCACGCGCGAGGTTCACGAGGAAGGCGGAGTTCTTCATGAGCGCGAGCAGGGTCTCGTTCACCAGGTGGCGCGTTTCCGGGCCGAGCGGGCAATGCAGCGTGACGAAATCGGATTCCCGGAAGAGCAAGTCGAGTCCGACCGCGCGGCCCCCGAGGGCGCTGACGTGCGACGCGGGGATGTACGGGTCGCAGACAAGCAGCGCCATCTCGAAGGCGCGTGCGCGCAATGACACGCGCGTACCGATGTTGCCCATGCCGACGATGCCGAGCGTCCGGCCGGCGAGCTCGCTGCCGACGAAGCGCGGGCCGCCCGCCCACCGGTTCCCTTTCACGGCGGCATCGGCGGCGACGCTGTGACGCGCGAGCGCGATCATCTGCCCGAAGGTGAGCTCGGCGACCGCGACGGCGTTGCTGCCCGGCATGTTTGTCACCCAGACCTGGTGCTCTCGGGCTGCATCCACATCGATCCGTGAAACGTCCACGCCGACGCCGGTACGAGCGACGATCTTCAGGCGCCCGCGGCTCTCCTCGATATGCCGCCTCGTGATGCGCCCTTTGCGGCTGATGACGGCGTCGACCTGCGGCGCTTCGCGTTCCCAGCGCTCGGGCTCGGCCCACGGGTCGACTTCGATCACCTCCGCGCGCGCGCGAAGCCACTCGATGAGCTCGGGGTCGAATTTCTCGACCAGGATGCGGCCAGGAGGCATGGGGACATTCTAGAATCGCGGACGACGAAAAGGACCTGACCATGGCACTCCTGAAGTGGACGAGCGTCGCCGCGCTGCTGGCGGCTGTTGGCGGATTTCCTGCGGCCCATGCGCAGGTCAGCCTGGCGGATGCCTTCAGCAAGGGCCGCGTTCACGCAATCATCACCGCGGGCAGCGGTTCCGCCTTCAATGAGACCTACCTCGTGCTCGGCGCCGGCGTGAACTACTTCTTGCTCGACGGGCTGAGCGTGGGAGTGAACCTCGAAGCCTGGCGAAACGCGGATCCGACGCTGACCAAGCTGACTCCCTCGATTCAGTATGTCTTCTACCAGGTGCCCGCGATCAAGCCTTACATCGGCGCCTTCTACCGCCGCACCTACATCAGCGGGCTAGACGACCTCAACTCCTACGGCGCGCGGGCGGGCGCGTACTTGAAGCTCGGCCGCAACGCCTATCTCGGCCTGGGCGGCGTCTACGAGACTTATTCCGATTGCCGGGAGTCGGTCTACCGCTCGTGCAGCGACACCTATCCGGAGGTCAGCTTCACGTTCGCCTTCTAGCGAACTACACCGCGCGTGCGGCGCGGCGGGCGACAAGCCAGGTCGCGATCCCATGAAGAAAACCACCAGGCTCAGGAAACTCCTCAAGAAGAAAAGCTTCGTTTACATGCCGGTCGCCTACGACGCGCTCGGCGGCCGGCTGCTCGAGAGCCTCGGCTTCGACTGTGTCTATACCGGCGGCTTCGTGACAGGAGGCTCGCGCTGCACCTCCGAGCCGATGCTGACGATGGATGAGCAGATCCGCGTGGCGGCGGACGTGGCCGCCGCGGTCGACATCCCGCTCGTCGTCGACGGCGGCGCAGGCTTCGGCGAGCCGCTGCACACCATGCGCACCGTGCGCGAGTGCATCCGCGCCGGCCTCGCCGGAACGCACATCGAGGACCAGCTCTATCCCAAGCGCGCGCACTACCACAAGTACGTCGCGCATGCCGTCGATCGCAGGGAGTTCATCGACAAGATTGCCTTCGCCAGCAAGCAGCGGGACAAGTCCGATCCCGACTTCGTCATCATCGCGCGCACCGACACGTGCCGGTTCCATGGCCTCCGGGAAGCCGCGTGGCGCATCAACGCAGCGGGCGACGCCGGTGCCGACCTGGGCCTGCTCTTCCCGCGCGACGAGGCGGAGATGAAGAAGGCGCCGAAGGCATGCAAGGTCCCGCTCGTCTACGTGGTGAGCCGCGGCAACCGCGACGGCCGCCCGCTACCGACCCATCAGCAGCTCGCCGACATGGGCTACAAGGCGGCGATCGATGCCTTGACCTATTTACTGGTCAGCTTTCACTTCGCGAAGCGCGCCCATCAGGAAATAAAGCGCACCGGCGACTACACCGGCCTGACGCGAGAGCAGTGCAGCGAGGCGCGCCACGAGATCGAAACCCTCGTCGGCCTCGACGATTTCTACAAGATCGAGGAGCAGACCGTCGAGAAGAAGAAGTGGGGGAAGCGCTGAGGCTGCAGCGAGCGCGCTAGCGCTCCAGGAC